>CAMYWI010000038.1 GCA_947302675.1 uncultured Selenomonadales bacterium
ACTTTGTTGCAACCGCAGTTGCAAGTTGCCGAGACTTGGTGTGCTAATGCAGGGCGAAAAATTATTCGCGTCGTCGCCGACCAACAAGGCAACAACGTTTTACTTTTCGGCGCGACCGAATAACAGGAGGCTTTTAAATGTTGGTAAACAAAGTGATTGAAGACCGCATTTGCTACGTGGAAATGCAAAACGCGGAGCACTTCAACTGCCTCAGCGAACAAATGTGCATGGAATTAATTGACGCTTTGAAATTTGCTTACGACAGTGAATGCGTCGGCGTCGTGCTGAAGGCGCAGACCAAACGCGGCGTTTGGAGCGCGGGGCATGATATTCACGAATTGCCACTTGACGGAACAGACCCGCTGGCGTTCGCCGTCCCTATGGAAAAACTTTTGCGTAAAGTACAAGATACGCCCATTCCCGTCATTGCCTGTGTGAGCGGAACGGTTTGGGGCGGCGCGTGCGACCTGTGCTTGTCGTGCGATATGATTGTCAGCTCCGACAACGCCACCTTCGCCATTACGCCCGCCAAAATCGGTATCCCTTACAATGCGTCGGGAATTTTGCACTTCATCAATCAGCTCGGCATGAACAAAGCCCGCGAAATGTTTTTCTTGGGTATGCCGATTACTGCCGAAGACGCGCTGAACGTCGGCTTGATAAATCGCGTTGCCAAACTCGACGACCTTGAAAAAATGCTCGAAGAACAATTCCTCGCGCCGCTGCGCCGTAACAGCGTCCTTTCAATCAGCGCGATAAAGCGGCAGTTCCGAATTCTGAGCCGTGCCTCGACCGTCATCAGCGCGGAGAACTTTGAACGCATAAATTATTATCGCGCCCGCGTCTTCAAGGGCGAAGATTACAAGGAAGGCATTCAATCTTTCTTGGAAAAACGCCCGCCGCAATACAAGGGCAAGGCAAAGGATTTGGATTAAAATTTTTGCGGCGAATGTATTCAGAATATCGGCGAAAAATTTCTTGACACGCGGCGAAAGTTATGGTAACCTTTGCAAGGTTTTTAAAGCAAGTTTTGAGGAGTAGTACCCAAGTCGGTGAAGGGGACGGTTTGCTAAACCGTTAGGCTCGAAAGGGCGCGGAGGTTCGAGTCCTCTCTACTCCGCCATATGGAAACAATTTCGCTCTTCAATGAGCGGTTGAAAAAATCGTCGTGCGGAGTAATCCGGCGGCGATTTAAACGTTTAAGGAGGTTTTTACTTAATGGCGAAAGTCAACGAAAATTATTTGAAACTGCCCGGTAGCTATCTTTTCTCTGAAGTCGGCAAACGCGCCGCTAAATTCCAGAAAGAAAATCCCGACGCCAAAATTATTCGTCTCGGCATTGGCGACGTAACCCGTCCGCTCCCGCAAGTCTGCATTGACGCAATGAAACGCGCCGCCGACGAAATGGGCAAGGTCGAAACTTTTCGCGGCTACGGTCCCGAACAAGGCTATCCGTTCCTGCGCGAGAAAATTGCCGATTTCAACTACGCGCGGCGCGGTCTCAAGGTCAGCGCGGACGAAATTTTCATCAGCGACGGCTCCAAGTGCGACTGCGGCAATATCCAAGAGATTTTCTCGCTCGACAGCAAAATCGCTATCGGCGACCCCGTTTATCCCGTCTACCTCGATAGCAACGTCATGGCGGGGCGCACCGGCAACTTGAAAGCCGACGGACACTTTGAAGGCGTCGTCTATCTGCCGTGCACTGCCGAGAATAATTTTTCGCCCGAACCGCCCGCCGAAAAGGTCGACATCGTTTATCTTTGCTCGCCCAACAACCCGACTGGTACCACGCTCAGCAAAGCCGCGCTCGAAAAATGGGTTGCCTACGCCAAAGCCAATGACGCCGTGATTCTCTTCGACGCCGCCTACGCCGCTTACATTTCGGAAAAAGACGTGCCGCGCTCGATTTACGAGATTGAAGGCGCACGCGACGTGGCGATTGAGTTCCGCTCCTTCAGCAAGACGGCGGGTTTCACCGGAACTCGTTGCGGCTATATCGTTATCCCCGAAGGCTTGACCGGCACGACTTCAACCGGCGAGCGCGTTCCGCTCAAAAATCTCTGGGCGCGTCGTCACACCACGAAGTTTAACGGCACGAGCTACATCACTCAGCGCGGCGCGGAGGCGATTTACTCCGACGAGGGGCAAGCGCAAATCAAAGAGCTTGTGAATTACTACCTTGAGAACGCGCGGATTATTCGCGAGAGCTTGAGCGCGGCTGGCTTGAAGACTTATGGCGGCGTCAACGCGCCTTACATTTGGCTCAAAACTCCCGACGATATTCCGTCGAGCTGGGACTTCTTTGATAAACTTCTGCGCGAGAAAAATATTATCGGGACGCCCGGCGCGGGCTTTGGTCCTTGCGGCGAAGGCTATCTGCGCCTAACGTCCTTCAACAGCAGAGAAAATACCATTGAGGCTTGCGAACGTCTCAAGAAATAATTTTAAAGTGTTCGGCGCGGTAAAAATCAACCGCGCTTTTTCTATATCAAAAAAATTTTTAAAGACAATTTAATAAAGGCATGTTAAAATATAAAAAAGGAGGAGTGATGATTATGAGGTTACCAAAAATTTTAACGGCATTGGCGGCGGCGGCAGTCTTCGTGACGACCGGAGCTTATGCCGCGAGCGGAGCCGACTTTTTCGAGGGCGTCAACTGGAAAAGTAAGGCAATCCAAGTTACGGGTATGGGCGTCGCGCCGCCAAACGCTGTCAACCAAGCACAGGCAAGAGGTTTGGCATCGACAGCCGCAAAAGCTGATGCCTATCGCAAAGCCGCCGAGATCATTAACGGCGTGCGCGTCGAAGGCGAGACGACTGTCGAGAAAATGCTGACGACGCAAGACTCAATCCGCCTGCGCGTCGACGCCACGATTAAGGGCGCGAAAATTATCGACGAAACTTTTATGAGCGACGGCGGCTATCGCGTAACGGTTCAAGTTCCGATATTTGGCGCGTCGAATTCGTTGGCGAGTGCCGTCTTTGAAAGGACTTCGACTGTTGAGCCTTTCCCCGACCCAGTCTTTGATGTCGAGCCGTCCTATTCTTCAGGAACGACAGGAACTTACAGCACCGCGCCCAATACACACGCGGTCAATCCTTACAAGCCGCCGCTCTCCAGAATGTCAACTGCGACGCTCGGCAACGCGGACTTACAAAAGTTAGCGGCTGATTCGTTGACCGCGCAGGATCCGATTTATCAGCCGACGCCCGCTGCAAGTTCCCAAGTCGCCTATGAAACTCCGAACGCCACGCCGCGTCAACCCGTCAGAAAATCCGTCGAGGAGTACGCCGCAATGGCTGAAGGCGATTACACCGGTCTTGTTGTCGACTGCAGAGGCTTGGAGCTTCAACCCGTCATGAGTCCCGTCATTATGAATTCAAACGGCACCAAGATTTACGGGCACAAAAACCTCGACATTGACAAGGTTATTTCAATGGGCATGGCTGATTACATCGACGACCCCGAAAACGTCGACCGCGCGGGCACGAATCCGCTCGTCGTCAAGGCGCAGTCGCTCAACAACTTCAACAGCAACCCCGTTGTAGCTATCCCCGATTCCAACCGCATTTTGATTGAGAATCACGCGACGAAGTTCTTAAAAGACTTGAAGGTTGTCTTCCTGTTCGATTGAAATTTTATCGGCAGTAAAAAATCCCTTGCGATTGCAGGGGATTTTTCTTTTTGCAAAGTCATTCGTGCCACTCGAATTCAAGCCCGCCGATATGGACAGTCATACCTTCCTTAATCCCGCGAGCCTTCAAAAGCGTGTCGAGGTTTTTCATGCGCCAGATAAATTGGAAACGTCGCAAGCCCTCCGAGTTATCAAAGTTCGTCATGGCGACGATTTTTTCAAGATTTTTGTTGCGAACGATAAAGTCCGCCGCGTCGTTGCGCTCGATGATGACAGGGTCGTCTTCCTTATCGACGTCAAAAATTTTCACTGCGTCAATCTGCGCGACTTCGGGGACAATCTCCTCAAGCCGCTTGCCGACAAAATTAATCAGCGCGTCAAGATTATCATGCGTGGCGGCGGATATTGCAAAGAATTTAATTCCTTCGCGCTCGGCGAGTTTTTCAAGGGCGGGAAGGTTTTCTTTCGCTTGCGGAAGGTCAATCTTATTCGCGACCAAAATTTGAGGACGCGCGGAAAGTTTCTCGCTGTACTTTTTAAGCTCGACGTTAATTTTGTTGAAGTCGTCAACTGGATTGCGCCCGTCGACAGCCGCCGCGTCCACAATGTGCAGAATCAATTTCGTGCGCTCAATGTGGCGTAAAAAATCGTGACCAAGCCCGACGCCGTCCGCCGCGCCTTCGATAAGTCCTGGAATGTCCGCCATGACGAAAGATTTTTCGTAGCCGAGACTGACAACGCCCAACACTGGCACGAGCGTCGTGAAATGATAGTCGGCAATTTCCGGCCGCGCAGAACTCACAGCGGCTATCAAACTCGACTTGCCAACGCTCGGATAGCCGACAAGTCCGACGTCCGCCAAAAGTTTAAGCTCTAACAAAAGCTCGCGACTTTCGCCCGGCTCTCCGAACTCCGCAAAGGTCGGAGCACGTCTCGACGCCGATTTGAATTTGGCATTGCCTCTGCCGCCGCGCCCGCCTTTAGCGACAATCGCACGCTGACCAAGCTCCGTCAAATCAGCCAAAAGCTCACCAGTCGTCGCGTCCTTAACAATCGTACCCTGCGGAACTTTTATCACACAATCAGCGGCTCCGCGCCCATATTGCTTTTTCCTGTCGCCAGCGTCGCCGTTCTCGGCAACGTATCTGCGATTGAACCTAAAATTTAAAAGCGTGTTAACATTTACATCGACCTCAAGGACAACATCGCCGCCTTTGCCGCCATCTCCGCCGTCGGGTCCACCTTTAGGCACAAACTTTTCACGACGAAAGGAAGATTTGCCGTTGCCGCCGTCGCCCGCACGCACGCTAATTTTACTTCTATCAATGAATTGCATATCTATTCCTCCGCCAGAAATTATGCCAAAAATTTTTTCTATGTCAAGCAAAGAAACGCCGCTGGTAATCGCAACCCGGCCGCACATGGACGTGCGGCCGCCCGCGCTATTTCGCGTGATGCGAAATCAGCGGGTCTTACGCCCTTTCTTTGCATACTTTCTTTGGGCGAGCAAAGAAAGTATATTTATAAAAACAAAAGTCATTAAAAACTTAATCGAAGCGACGAGCCGCCGCAACGAAAATTTTCTTTGATTCGTCTCTTGAATGCAAGCAAGAAACGAAAAGACCCGCCGACTTTTGGTCGACGAGCCTTTTGATTATCATATGCGTCTTTAGTTCTAAGCTTGAATTGACATTCCCGAACCGAAAGCCGCTCCTCCCGCATTTGCAAAAGTTGCGGCATAATTCATTGGAGTAAGTTGAGGACTTGGAACGCATTCTGATTGGACTGCGCGAGCATGTACTGCGAAGCCTGAGACAAGGTGCTCCACTTCATGTAGGCGGAAATTTCTTTCGCCATGTCGGAATCGCGAATCGCCGAGTTGGACGCTTGCAAGTTCTCGCTGATTGTGTCGAGAGAATCAGCCGTGTAGCCGAGACGCTTTTCCATTGCGCCGACGTTCGTCTGTTGATTGAGAGCCTGCGTAATCGCGGAATCAATAACGTTTATGGTGCCTTCAGCCTTTTCTCTATCACCAACATTGATGTTGGTGATGCCAAGACCTTTAGTCGACAAATCGCCTATTGCCAAGTTAGTTGTCATGCCAGTCGAGTCGCCAACTTGGAACGTCAAAGGATTGGCAGAGGTTTTCTCTGCTTTGGCTTCTTGAATTAGGCTATTGAACGAATAGGTTACGGACTTGCTGTCATCTGCGTTAGATATGATCTTGACCGTCAAACCGCTGAATTTAGAGTCACTGTACACCGAAAAACCAGTAACCGTAGATTTAACAGCTTCTTGACCGTTTTTGTCTGTAGCACCAGAAATGGTACCACCAGCCGTTGCCGTTGCACCAGTACCAGTAAATGAAGTATAAGTAGTACCAAGAGTTAAAATAGTACTTAAAGCGGTAGTACCTGCAACCCCAGTTGCCGTCGTTTTGTCGACAGTTACCGCGCCGTCTTTATCTGCCCAAGTTGTAACAATCCTTGCCGTTTCGCTACCAGCAATCCCCAAAAGGTCAGTCAGAGTTTTACCTGATTCACTAGCATTCATATCAAGAGCCACGACATGAGAAGTAGAGCACATAACAGTTTCGTCATAAGTGCCATTGAGAAGACTCGTGCCGTGATATTTGACGCTCTGGGCGCTGGAGTCGATTTGAGCGAGAAGGTTTTGAACATCTTTTTGAATAGTTTGACGATCTGCATCGCTGTTGGAGTCGTTGGCGGCGTCGATAGCGCGCGATCTCAACTGCTTAAGGATATCGACAATGGTACCAATACCGCTCGAAGCAGTGTTCGCTAGTGCCTGGTCAGTTTGAACGTTCTGGCTAGCCTGCTGATTGGCGTTGAGGCGTTCGAGCATTCTTTCGGAAATCGCGTATTGCGAGGCGTTATCTTTCGCGCTGTTGATTTTCAGACCAGTGGAGACTCTCTGGAGAGCCGCGTCCATGCTGGTGTTATTGCGCGCAAAAACATTATGAGTACGTATCGAACTCAAGTTTGTTGCGATTTGTGAAGTAGCCATAATCCTTTCCTCCTTGATTTATTCCTTGAAAAAACTTCATCCTGATGCGACGGTTTCCTTTCCGCCGCTAACTAAACGAATTGGATTGTTTTCCGACCGTCGCCGGAACGAACACTTCGCACGCGTAACGAGTGTCACAATCGCGAACTCGCCTTTTGAAAACTCTGTTGATAAACGATTAACTAAAGATAAATCTTCGATTGCATTGTAGCAAGAAAAATTTTCCGTGTCAACCGGTTGTGGCTACGTATGACGATAAAAATTTTTTTCCATTTCTTGAGAAGAGTGGACTAATTTTTGTATGTGGAACAAACTTTTCTTTGCTTGTCCAAAGAAAAGTTTGACAAAAGAAAACCTCATGCAACACCGTTGCATTCGCCCTCGCAGGGGCGGCACCGCTTGAACTTCCTGTTCAAACGCGGTGTCAAGGGCGCACGTCCATGTGCGCCCTCCAACCGTACGATTACCCGTGACATTTGATTTTGACAATCGTTTTTATAAAAAAATCGCCGACCGTAGCCGACGACTTTTTATAAATGCTTGGATAATAATCATTGAGATTGGAGTAGGCTGAGGACTGCCGCAGGATTTTGGTTAGCTTGCGCGAGCATAGCCTGCGCGGTCTGCAAAAGGACGTTGCTCTTGGTGTAGTTGGTCATTTCCTTAGCCATGTCGGCGTCGCGAATAGTAGATTCGGAGGCTTGATCGCTGTCTCTTGCGGTTATGATATTCGATTGCGTGTAGTCGAGGCGCGAGAGCACGGAGCCGATATCCACCTGCTGATTAAGAGCCATAGTAAGGGCGTTATCGATAACGTTAATTGCGGCATTGGCGTGTTCTTTAGTCCTGACGCTGAGCTTGTCATTGCCGCCCTTGAGACCGAGAGCTTCGGCACGCATATCGCCCATACCGACTTTGATTGCGACGTTGGCTTCCGGACCGACCTGGAAAGTCAAAGACTTGTCGCCCGTTTGATTTTCGGCGCGTTGATAAAGTTTAAATTGATCGAGCGCGGCATTTGCTGCCTTCTTAATGTTGCCTTCCGCGTCGGTAATGTTGATTGTAAAGCCGGAGATTTGCTGAGTTACACCGGTATTAGCGGCGACGAGTGCGATACCTGCTGTCTTGTCGGGCGTGTAGAGTTCCCTAGCATATTTGTCCGTACCGATAGCAGTAGTAGCGTCAGCATCAACACCAGTGCTACTATTTGCAAAACCAAAGAAGGTCAATAAGTTGGTAGCGGCGGCGACTGTCCCGCTTGTTGTGTTGGTTGTGCCGTTATTTACCCAAGAGACAGTATAATAGTCGCCCGTTTGGATATTGAGTGAATCGCCAGCGCGATTTTTAAGGTCTGTAAGAGCGGAAGTATTACTCGCATCGGTCGACAAGCTTTGGTTGAGGAGGACGGTTTTTGTAGCGGAGACGGTGTTATTTTTAGTGCCGTCGATAAGATATTTACCGTTGAACTGGACAAGGGCGTTATCGTCGATTTGGTCAATGAATTGGTTGACTTCCTTTTGAATGGTAGCGCGGTCTTCGTCGGTATTGGAGTCGTTAGCGGAGTCGATTGCGCGTTCTTTGAGGGTCTTCAAAACTTCGATAGTATTGGCGACTGCGCCTTCTGCGGTTTTCATCAACGCGGCGTCATTCTCGACGTTCTGATTGTCTTGTTCGAGGGCGCGAATTCTCATGCGCATACGCTCGGAAATTGACCACGGCGCGGAGTCATCTGCCGCGCTGTTGATTTTCATGCCCGTTGCAACCTTTGTCAGATCCTTTTGTAGCATATTGCTATTTTGATCCAATAGATTGATAACACGCAATGCCTCAATGTTGTTTTTTACCATCATACTCATGATTATTTCCTCCTTGACTTACGGAAAACGATTTAGGCGAACAATTCCTTTTCGCCTCATGTCTCTTGAAAATTTTATCGTTGACATTCTGAAATACTTAAGGTCACGAATTTTTTCGATTATATCAAAGGCAATTACGAGTTTCAAGCTGAAGTTTAAACGAAAAACCGCCGACATTGCGTCGACGGTTTTTTTAGTAACGAACATCATGCGCCGTACGCGCACGCTTTTAAGCCTTAACTTTTGTCTCAACTTTTTGAGTGAATTACTGGAGCAAGCTGAGGACTGCGCTGGAGTTCTGATTAGCTTGTGCGAGCATAGCTTGAGCCGACTGCAACAGGACGTTATTCTTGGTGTAGTTGGTCA
>CAMYWI010000039.1 GCA_947302675.1 uncultured Selenomonadales bacterium
CCCATTAACGCCGCGAGCAATGTGAACGTAAGAAATTTTTTCATCAGTCAACCTCAGAAATTTATTTGGCTTAGCAAAAACTCAATGTCGCCGAACTTCGCGAACAGGCAACCTAAAATTATCAGTACGACGAAAAAATATTCGAGTCGCGAACCGACTTTGAACAGCTTTATTCCGTGTTTCTTGCGCGGCGTGAAAATCGGCACTTTGCCGCAAATGCCGTCCTCCGCAATGTGCAACAACGCCCCGACAAGCGCATAGGTTATTAGGTTAGGGATAAGGGAGAAGGGAGAAGGGACAAGAGTTTTGGCGAACTGCGCGGCAACAATTAAGGCAATGTAAATCGGCGGATAGTGTGACCACGTGCGATGACTTTTGCGCCACTTCCAATAAGCTTTATTCTCTTTTGGCGGCGAGCCTTCCACTCTGTCCGGCAAAACCGCACCGACGATACTTGACGCCGTGAAAATCGCGTCGTCCGTCGCCGTGCCCACGATAAATCCCGTAACAATCTGGTGATTAATCCACTTCAAAAAAACTTTCTCCTCCGTGTGATTGTTCTTGCCGCCAAAAGTTTATCACGCGCGAAGAAATTTTTCAACGTTCAACGCATCCCGACGAATTTGGCAGTCGAGCCTGCTTTTGTCGCTGTGACTTCAAGACGAACCGGAATTTGATTCTTAAGCTCTTCGACGTGCGAAATTATTCCGACGAGTCGCCCGCCGCTCTGCAATTCAAGCAGCGTTTTCATTGCGAAATCGAGCGTCTCGCTGTCGAGCGTCCCGAAACCCTCGTCAATAAAAATCGTGTCGAGCTTGATACCGCCCGAATTATTCTGAACGACCGCCGCCAAGCCCAATGCCAACGACAACGATGCCAAAAAACTTTCGCCGCCGCTCAGGGTCTCGACAGGGCGAGCCGTGCCCGTGTATTCGTCCACGATTTCCAAATCCAAGCCGCCCGAAAATCTTTTATCCGTCACTTCCGTTTTGTTTTGAAAGCGATAACGTCCGCCGCTCATCTTTTCGAGCCGTGCATTTGCCTCGCCGATAACCTCTTTGAACATCGTTGACAAATAATAACGTTGAAAAGAAATTTTAGAAATGTAGCCGTTCGCCGCGTCACTGAGCGTCTTCCACATCAAAAGATTTTTTTCGGCAACTTTCAAGTCGTCTGCAAGCGCGGAAATTTTCTTTGCATTATCTTTGAGTCGTTCGAGCCGCGCAGATAAATTTGTTTTTGCCTCGACCGCCGCCCGTTCCGCCGCCCGCGTGTCGTCGCGAAGTTTTTCAAGCGCGAGCATATCCGGCGGAGTTTTTCCTTCGACTTGCGCGGCGAGTTCGGATTTATTTTTTTTCGCCGCCTCGACTGTGGAGTTTTGCGCCGCCGCCAATCGATTCAAGCGATTAAAATTATCCTGCGCCCGATTAAATGCCGCGTTAAGTTCGTCAAGCCGTCGAGCGACTGAAGAAATTTCCACGTCGATTAATTTCTTATCGGATAAATATTTTACGTCGACTTCGCGTTTCATGTTGTCGACCGCGCCGCGCAGATTTTCCACAGCTCCCGTGAATTTTTTATCCTCCGCCTGCGCCGCCAACATTTTTTTTTCGGTCTCGGCGATTTTTACCTTACCTTTTGGAATTCGTGACAAACGATCTTCTAAAATTTTCACGTCGGCTGAAAGTTTATCGAACGCCGCTTGAGCCTGCGCAACCGTCACGACCTGCGCGGCGTTTGCCAAATCTTTTTCTTTAAGCTTTAGTTCTGTCATCAAGGAATTCAAATTTTCTGCGGCGATATTTTTTTCGTCAGCGAGTGTTTTCAATTTGTTTTCGGCGGCTTTAATCTGCGCGTCGGTCGGGATTTCTGCGTCGGACGTGGCGGGCGTCGGGTGATGAATTGCGCCGCAAACCGGGCAGGGCTTGCCCTCCTCAAGCGTCAACGCCAACCGATAAGCACTGCCGTCCGCCTGAGCGCGTCTCATGTTGGAAAGTTTTTGCTCCGCTACGTCGTGAGCTTTTGTTGCCGCCGCAAAATTTTTTTCTGCCGCCAAAATTTTCTTGTGCAGTTTTTCAATCGCTTGCAAAAGTTCTTCGCGAGCTTTGGCGTCCTTGAGCTTTTGCTCGGCGATTTTTAATTCGGCGGGCGCGTTGCGAAGTGTTTCTGCCTCCGCCTCATACCTTGCCAATGTGTCTTCGCAAGTTTTTTTATATTTTACGAGACGTTCGACTTCTGCCGAAGATTTTTCTGCCGCCGAAATTGCCGACTCAAGCTCCGCCTGCTTGCCGCGAAGATTTTTTAGCGCGACTTTCTTTTTCGCCAGATCTGCCGCCTGCAGTTTTAAATTTTCGCGGAGCGGCTCTTCTGCCTTGCGTCTGTCGAACTCAATCTGCGCGGCGGACAGCTCGCCCGAAGTTTTTTCAAGTGCCCTTTGCGCGGCGATTAACGCCTGTGATTTCGTTTCCAAGTCTTTGAAAAGGCGGGATAAGATTTCGCCGTCGTTGAACTTTTTTTGCGCGTCGAGTGCTTGTACCTCCAGAGTTTTGAGTCGCGCTTGCGCCGCTTTGAATTCCTCTTCCAAATTTTTTATCAGCGCGGGCAATTCTTCTTCTGCGCCGCCGACTTCTTCAAAATAATTTTTTTGACGCTCCGTTAATGTATCGAAAACTTTTTTTGCGTCCGCCGCCTTGAGTTTAAGTTCCTCCTCCACACGCTTGAAAAAATCCGCATTGAAGAGCATGTTCAAAACGTCCTGTTTTTCGGCGGATTTCGCCAGCAAAAATTTTTTAAACTCGCCCTGCGGCAAAACCACGACTTGACGAAATTGATCTTTGCCAAAGCCCAAAAGATTTTCTACGTATTCCGAAACGTCTTTAGCCTCAAGCTGTCTTCCGTCCTCATAAATCTTGGCGGACGCCTTTTCTTCCTTAAAGCCTTCGCCGCGCGTCTTCGGTTTCATGTACTTCGGGTTGCGGACAATTTTATAAGTCTTCCCGCGCAGAGAAAATATAAACTCGACTTCGGTCTTGTCGGTCGGAGCCGCTGCCACCGCGCGCATCATTGAACTTTTACGTCCGCCGCCCGAACTTTCGCCGTAAAGCGCGTAACAAATCGCGTCAAGAATCGTCGTCTTGCCTGAACCCGTCGCGCCGTGTATCAAGAAAAAATTTTCGCCGCCGAGTCCCTTCTCAAAATCAATAAGCGTTTCTTTGACGTAAGCCCCGAACGCCGTCATTTTTAATTTTATCGGGCGCATTGTCAAACCTCCCTTTCGTCGCGGTCAATCTCCGACAAAATTTTTTCCACTGCCGCGCGATATTCGCCGTTCAATTCCTCGCCCGTCTGATCTTTGAAAAAATCTGCGAAGTAGTCAAGCGTCGAAGTTCCCTCGCGGAAAACTCTCGCCTCACTGTTAGCCGAAGAATTTTGCGGCAAATCGAATTCAACACTCAACAAATGCGGAAAAACCCTCGCAAGTTTATCACGTGCGTTAATCTCGCGTTCGGTAAGTTTTGCAAGAATGTAGTCGGAAGTCGGCGGCTCTTGCAAAAGTTCTTGGAAAGTCCCTCTGACAACGCGAACATCTCGGCGCGGCGTCAAAGGAATATTTTTCGCATTAACAAAGCCCGACTCGTCAAGTTCGACAAGCGTCACGCCCTTTTTATGTTTCTCCTCGTCGAAAGAATATTTCAAGAGTGAGCCGGCGTAGCGAATATTTTTCGGCGCACCTTCGGGAACGTGCGGGCAATGGAGATGACCAAGCGCGACATAATCATAGCCGTCAAAAATTTTCGCGTCGACATTCGCCGCGCCGCCGACAAATTTCCGCTCCGACTCCGATTCAATGCCGCCCGTCAAAAACATGTGAGCAACGGCAACACTGCGCTTGCCTGCAGGAATTTTTTCACGCGCGGCGGACAACTTCGCTTGAGCGTCGCCAAAATCGAAATAGGGAATGAGCGTGAAGTAAACCGCGCCGAATTTATCTTCAAGCACAACCTGCGCGGGTTCGTCGGCGACTTTCGCCGCGATGAAAATTTTTTGGCTCTCAAAGATTTTACTGCCGAAATTTAATCTGGTTGCGCTGTCGTGGTTGCCCGCGATAATCAGCGTCGGTATTTTTTTCTCGGCAATTTTATTCAAAGTCTCGTCGAGTAGATTGACGGCTTCGAGGGGCGGGATGCCCCTGTCGTAAATGTCGCCTGCAATCAAAATCGCGTCGGGTTTCTCGTCGTTAATGACCTTGAAAATTTCGTTGATGATGTGTTTTTGGTCATCGATAAGCGGCTCACCTTTGAGAGTCTTGCCCAAGTGCCAATCCGCCGTGTGAAGAAGTTTCATTGCCGCCGCGTGTGCTTGCAAGCCCTCCGCCTCCGCCAATCTGATTATGTCACCCGCCGCGCAGAGTAAATCTTTTTGCGTGTAGGAGATTAAACTCGTGCGCTTTAAGAATGTCTCGACGTTGAGCACGGAATAAAATTTCGCGGTGCCGCCCGTCGGAAGGACGTGATTTGGTCCCGCGAGATAATCGCCGAGCGGTTCGGGCGAGTACGCTCCCAAAAAGATCGCGCCCGCGTTTTTTATCTTCGGCAAAAGTTCAAATGGATTTTTCGTCAGCAATTCTAAATGTTCGGGCGCGGAAAAGTTCGCGAAGTCCGCCGCCTCGTCCAAAGTTTCAGCGACGACGATTAAGCCGTTGCGTTCGATTGAGGCTTGAGCAATTTCCTTGCGCGGCAGGTCGTTAAGTTGCTCCTCGACCTGCGCGGCAACTTTTTCTGCAAGCGTCGCGCTCGTCGTGATTAAAATCGAACAGGCAAGCGGGTCGTGTTCGGCTTGGCTGAGCAAGTCGGCGGCGGCGTAAATCGGATTGGCAGTTTCGTCGGCGACAATCAGAATTTCGCTGGGACCGGCAAGCATATCAATATCGCAGTGCCCGTAAACTTCCTTCTTGGCGAGCGTGACGAAAATATTTCCGGGACCGACAATCTTATTGACGCGCGGAATTTGCTCCGTGCCGAAAGCCATTGCGGCAATCGCCTGCGCCCCGCCGATTTTAAAAATCTTGTCGACGCCCGCGAGTTTCGCCGCCGCGAGCACAGCGGGGTTGGCGTTGGGTGTGCACATGATAATTTCTTTGACGCCCGCGACTTTCGCCGGGATAATATTCATCAAGACGCTTGAGGGATAAGCCGCCGTGCCGCCGGGCACGTAGACGCCGACACGCTCCAGAGGGATAACCGCTTGACCGAGCAGAGAATTTTCGCCGCGATAAGTTATCCACGACTTGGGAAGTTGTTCCGTGTGAAAGCGACGAATATTTTCCGTCGCAACTTTCAACGACGCCATGACTTCCGAATCGATTTGAACGTCGCCGACTTCGACAGAAAAATTTTCAAGCTCGACGCCGTCAATTTTTTTAGTGTAATCGATAACGGCTTTGTCTCCGAACTTGCGCACGTCGCCGACAATCCGCCGAACAATTTCTATCGCGCTCAAGTCTTCTCCGAAAATTTTTTTATTGGCGGCACGAATTTTGGGCGACAGTTCGACTTCATCAAAAGGTTTTTTAGTCAGGAGCCGCTCGACTTCCTCGCGTCCGATTTTTTGGCTTTTCACAATCCGCATAAGCATTCCTCCAAAAATTTTTAAATCAATTATAATCGGCACGGCGAAAACTTCAACTAAAATTTGACAGCGGGCGGGCGTTGTTATATTCTTCATGCAAAAGGAGTTGGAAATTTTGATTGAGATAAAGAATCTGGAGTTGAAACTTGGCAAGCGCGAAATTTTTTCAGGGTTCGATTTAGAAATCGGGCGCGGCGAAAAAGTCGGGATAATCGGCGGCGAAGGTTCGGGCAAGTCGACACTGCTTGACATAATGGCGGGGCGAATCGTGCCGACGGCTGGCGAAGTCAAAGTTTCGGGCGAAGTGCTCACAGTCAACGGAAGTGTCTACGCGGACTTTTCGGAACTGCGCATGGCGGAAATGTCTGCGATAGAAAAACTCAAGCGGGCACTGGACGGGCTTAAAAACGACGAAATAATTTTGCTCCTCGACGAGCCGACGAAAAATCTGGAGTCGGAGGGCGTGGAGTGGCTGATAAATTTCCTGTTCGAGCGCAGGAATTTGACGACGGTCATCGTCAGTAGCGACAGATATTTTTTAAAGGAGACGTGCGGGCGAATCATCGAGCTGAGCGGCGAGCCGCTTGAGCCGATAAAAATTGCGTGCGCGGAACTTTTGCCGACGACTTCAAAAGAAATGCCAATCGTGCTTGAGGCGAACGGCTTGCTAAAAAATCGCGACGGCGAGCCGGTTTTCAAAGACGTTGGCTTTACGATACGGCAGGGGCAAAAGGTCGCGTTCGTCGGGAAAAACGAGCTTGGCAAGTCGAAACTGTTAAAGACTTTGGCAATGGCTTATCAAAATAAAGACAACGGCGGCTGTCTGCGCGGGCAGATAACTTTTTCGGAGGGCGCGAAGGTTTTTTACATGCCGCGAGTGTACACGGGCGCGATGGCGAAAATCGAGTTCGACAAGTTGGCGAGTGGCACGGCGAATTTCTTACTGCTCGACAACCCGACGGCTTGCCTAGACTTGCCGACGATTGAGGCTCTGGAAAATGCTTTGGTCGAGTTCGCCGGCACGATAATTTTTGTCGACGAGGACAGAGAATTTATCCGCGCGATAGCAAACCGAATCATGGATATCACGCCGCAAGGCACGGTCGACAGAATCGCGAGCTACGACGATTTTCTTGCCAATGAGACAGTCAAATTGCAGATTAAGGAAAAGTATAAAGTTTAGGAGGCATGAGCAATGTCACTTCGAGGGATTCGCGGCGCGGTGACAGTCGACGAGAATTCAAAGGAAAAAATCTGGCTGGCGGCGCGGCAGCTCGTCACGAAAATTTTATCGCAGAACGAGTTGCGAGCAGACAACATCGGCGCGATAATTTTTTCAACGACAGAGGATTTGACAGCCGCCTTTCCGAGTTCGGCAATTCGACAACTGCCGGCGTTGCGATTGGTGCCGCTGTTCGACACGCGCGAGCCTGCCGTTGAAAATTCGTTGCCGCTTTGCATTCGAGTTTTAATCTTGGCGGACATTGAGATTGAGCAAAACAAAGTTCATCACGTGTACTTGGGCGGCGCGAAGAATCTCCGCCCCGACCTTGAGAATAATTAGTAATGTGTAATGTGTAATGTGTAATTGTTTAGGAGGGTTTAACATGGCGTATTTGGGAGAGGAAATTAAAAAGCTGGGTTTCGGGCTGATGAGGCTACCGAGACTCAGCGACGAGACCATTGACCTTGAGCAAGTCAAACAAATGGTCGATTTGTTCCTGTCGAAGGGTTTTACGTACTTTGACACGGCGTGGGCGTATCCCGGCAGTGAGGACGCAATCCGGCAGGCGTTGGTTGAGCGTTATCCGCGCGAGAAATTTCAGCTTGCGACGAAAAACGCGGCGTGGATTAACTGCAAGACGCGTGAAGACGCAATCGCGCAGTTCGAGACTTCGCTCCGTCAAACGGGCGCGGGCTACTTCGATTTTTATCTCCTGCACAATCTTGGTGAGACGCGCACAGAATTTTTTGAGCGTTTCAAGATGTGGGATTTTGTCTTTGAGAAAAAGCGCGAGGGCTTGATAAAGCACGTCGGCTTTTCCTTCCACTCGACGCCGCAAGAGCTTGACGAGATTTTGACAAAGCACCCGGAGGCGGAGTTTGTTCAACTGCAAATCAACTGGGCGGACTGGGAAAATCCTGCAATCCAATCGCATGGTTGCTACGAAATCGCCCGCAAGCATGGCAAGCCGATTGTCATCATGGAGCCGATTAAGGGCGGCATGTTGGCGAATCCGCCCGACGAAGTCAAAGCCGTCTTCAAAGCCGCCAATCCCGACGTGTCGTTTGCGTCATGGGCTATTCGTTATGCGGCAAGTCTCGACGGCGTGATAACTGTCCTGTCGGGCATGTCGACGCTTGAACAAATGCAAGACAACGTCGCTTACATGGAAAATTTCAAGCGGCTTGACGACGCCGAACGCGCGACCGTCGAAGAGGCGCAAAAAGTTTTGGCGGGCATTCCGATTGTCCCCTGTAGCGTCTGCAATTATTGTTCCCATGTCTGTGAACAAAACATTGGAATCAGCGGCTCGTTCACCGCTTACAATGTCTTGACGCTTTACAAAGATAAAAAGTTCGCCGCCAATCAATATCGCTGGCTCGTCGAGATGCACGGCAAAGAGTACGCTGGCAAGTGTATTAAATGCGGCGCGTGCGAGAAAGTTTGCCCGCAACACATTAAAATTCGCGGCGAACTCGTTAAAGTAGCTAAGGCTTTCGGCAAATAAACCATTTACGATAAACAAAAAAATCCTCGACGCGAAGTCGGGGATTTTGCTTTTACTTAGATAGAAATTTACTGCCTGCCGCGACGAATCGCCAAAGATAATCCGCCGCCGCGCCCGCGTAATCGACGTTGATTCTTTTAGTCGCTGTGACCTCTGCGCGGAAGTCGGTCGTCTCGATAAAAATTTCCTCGCCGCATAAATCTAAGCCGTAAAAATCTTTCGTGACACTCAAAGCTTGTGAGAGCTTGCCGGGTCCCGAACACAGCTCGCGCAGATTTTTCTTGCCGCGCCGAAGTTTCATAAGCTCGACGCCTTCAACCGGCTCAAGCGCACGAATCAACACCGCCTCAGGAACATTCTCGACGTTGGCGACGACGTTCGTACAAATATTTCTGCCGTAAATCAGATAGACATAGACGAAACCGCCCGCGCCATAAAAAATTTTCGTGCGCTCAGTCATTCCGCGATAAG
>CAMYWI010000040.1 GCA_947302675.1 uncultured Selenomonadales bacterium
CTGTGACTGGAGTTCAGACGTGTGCTCTTCTGATCTAATGGAAATATACTACCCCAAAAAATTTTCGAGGAGGAAAAATATCATGAGAGAAGACACGACAAACTTCAGCAACGCGGCAATTTGTGCAAGAGAAGGCTACGAGGCGGCGACGGCTTTGCGTGCTTTGGACAGAGCCGGCAGTTGTCCGCAGTTGAAAGGTCACGTTCACGAAATTTTGTTCTGCGACAAATTCAATGCAAATCCGGCGAATATCTTGCAAGGCAAGCACGCGGCTTTGACCAAATCGGCGACCGCGCAGATGAAAGACGTTGTTATCACAAAGGGAGGTAATGTAATTGGTCACGCTCAGCTTAAAGACACAATCAGCAATTCGGGAGTTCGGAAAACTATTGAGCAGATTAACGGAGGTCATTACGGCAAGACGGCTGTTTTCGGCACCGAAGAAACTGTGGAGAAAATTTCTGGGAAGGTAACGCAGAAAGTTCATTCGTCGGGCATTTCCTCCGAGACAACTTCGCGAATTGCCGGAAAGGCTCTGGGGAATATGCCTACGATTGGTGCGTTGTCAACCGCCGCCAAAAGTGGAGGTGTTATGGGCGCGGCAGTTGGCGCGGGCTTTGAAGCAATATCTTCAGCAATCGACGTGACAAAAGGCAATAAAAGTGTTAGTGAGGCAGTTGCCGACGTTGGCGGAGCCGCTATTAAAAGCGGAGTTAGCGGCGGAGCTGCCGCCGTTGCTGGCACGACTGCCGCTGGTTTGACGGGAGCCGCATTGTCGACTGTTGGCGCGACGATAGCATTTGCGCCTGCCGTTGTTGGTTTCGGGGCGGCTTGCGCAGTTGGTAGTTTTGTTTCCTCGTTGTTTGATTAATTTGCGGAAGGAGCGATTATTCATGTTCGGATTTACAAGTGTCATTGGAAATTTGTTCAGCGGCGGCGTCCGCAATGTCATTACGCCGACGCGCCGAATCGCTGGTCCTGCGGGCGGAGTTGTCGGTGCCGAGATTGGAAAAGTTCTCGGCAGAAAGATTGGCGGCAAAATCGGCGGCAAGACGGGCGAAAAGGTCGGCGAGAAAATCGGCGAAATTGCCGGCGGCGGAATCGGTCGTTACTAGATGCCGCATTAAATTTTCATAGAAAGGGCGTGGGAATGCAGCAGGTGTAGACAAAAAAATTTTTCATGATAGAATAAAGCAAGTTCAGAAACTTGCGTAAGGGTTGAAAGGACGTAAGGGGCACGATTTGCCCGTTTGTAACTGATTCAGGAGAAAAGACGCGTGGTCTTAAACCGAATTATTCATCTCTAAGGCCGACGCAAGCGGAATGGACATAATTGAAGAGGACGGGGTTTCGGCTCCGTCCTCTTGTCTTTGCTTGTTAGTTTATGCATTTTTTTAGCGGCACAGCTTTTCCGGAGTCGCTAAAAAAAATTCGCCCCTGATTTTCGCGCTTGCCGAGTTCATTTTCCTCCGCGAGCCAAAAATTTTTAAGCCAGAGCGGATTGACCCGCACTTTGTTTATCTTCAAGCCGCCAACGTGACGAATTTCAAAAAGTTTTTCCTTCGACCTCACAAGCCGAAATTGCTCCAGCTCAAAATTCTCCGGCTTAGTGTCTTTCCACAGCCAATTTATCAAGTTCATGCTGTTTAGCGGCACAAATTGTTGCGAACTATGCAGACCTTTCAAAAGTTTACTCGCCGTCAACTTCAGAATTAAGTCTTCATTTGCCGCTAGTAATTTTTTGCCCGTCGGTTTCGCGTCGGTGAACTTTTTAATTTCAAAATCCTCGAACGGGTCACCCGCGCAGACCAGATAATATCGCCGAAGCTTGCCGAGCAAAAGCGCGTTGGCAATCACGCGCTCATAATTTATCGTGCGATAATCGTTCTTACCCTCGCTCACGTAAACGCCAAAAACTCCCTTGCCGAAGTACTGCGCCTTATCGCGCAACTCTTGCAAAGCCGAGACTATTTTTTCCGCCTGTGCGAGCTCAAGCTTGCAACTTTCACGCAGGGGCGTATCGTCGATAATTTTCTCAAAAGTTTTAAACGCGCTGCTCAACTCTTCGGGCGAGTTCGTCGACGATAATTTGTCGATGTGATCAATAACTTTGGCTTGTCCTTCAACGTCAAGAATTTTTTTGGCATTGTCCTTGAAAATTTTCAGCCGCGAGCATAAAAAATTCGCGCGAATATATTCGGGCAATCGATTTGCCAAAGGTTGAGACGCTTGCTCCTTGTCGTCGAAGTCGAAACCGCACCACGCTCGCAATAAATTTTTAATCTGCGCGGCGTCAAAATTTCGCGGCTCGTCCGAATCCTCAAAAATGTGGCGACGCGCTATTATAGTCAACGCTCGCTCCAAGCCAGAAAAATTTTTCTTTATCAATGTGAAGTATTTCAATCTGTGATTCTCAAAGTCGACAGCAGGAGACGTGTATTGCTCGTATTCGGCTAACTCATTCAACATGATTTTCGCCGCCTTCCTTAGGCAGATTTTTCAAAATTTCATTCGTCTCGAAGACATTCCAGAAAAAATTCCCGCCGCTGTCCTCAGAACGCAATGACCAAAAACTTTTTAACGCCATTTCCATTTCGCCCGCAAAAATTTCTTCAACATGCCTCCTACAAATCGCCGTCAAAATTTTGTCGCGAGCAGTGACCGACAACTTTTCCGAATCGGCGCGGCAATATTCATCGTACAATTCCTTCCAATAGCGGTTGTCCGTCAGCGTGAGCTGGCGCAACTTTTCACTCGCCCCGATAAATTCCGCGTTGTCCATATTGTTTTTTAAATCAAAACGCAGTTCGTTGAGAAGATAGAACAAAATCATGTAGCCGTTGTCCCGAAACGTCGACAGCAACTCGACGACGGCGGGCGGGATTGAGAGCAACTCTACATTCAAAATCCGCGCCAAATTTTCTGCGCGGCAAGTTTTAGGCGTGTAATGCCATTCCATTTCGCGCAGTAACTTCAAAGCTCCCTCGACGTCAGACAAAGTTCGCAAAGCTGTCGTTAAAGTCGCCCGCGCCTGTTCAACTGCCTCGAATATCTGCACGCCACAAGATAATTCCGCGCACGGGTCGTCGTATTGAACTCTAAGTAACATTTCCGCGAAGGAATCAAAATTTCTCGCCGCCAGCCATTTGCGCAGTGAATCAACTTTGTGCGCTAAGTGTCTTATCGCCGTGAACCCTTGCACCAATTTACGCAAGTCCGCGCATTTTTCCGCCTCTAAATCTTTGCGCCACGTCGGAACTTTTTCAAAGTCGAAGTAAATCTCGCCTTGCGGTTTAAGTTCAAGCTTGAAATTCTGCGCCTTGAAGTCCAGATAACGCAACGGAAGAAATTCTATCGAAGCCCCCGCGCCGTCAATCGATATCGGGGCAGAAAACGCCGCCTTATTTTTCAGCGCATCCTCTTTGGTCAGATAAAAATCAAAACTTTTCTCCGACTTGATGACCGTCGGCGTATGCCAACCGCTCTCGCTTAGCTTTGCCAAAAATTTTTTCGCGTCAAGAAAAAGATTCTTTTCGCCGGTTTTCTTCGCGTCGGCGAGTGCTTGGAGTTTCTCGATATTTTTATTCGGGTGAACTCCGTTTTTCGCGGCGTCAATCTCAAGTCCGACGACTATTGTACATTCGGCGCATTTATTGACGTAACCTTCCGGCGGCTCCTCTGAACTCGTCGAATATTCTTTTTGAGCAAGCTTGACGGCAAGATTTGATATTAGCCCGATTTTATTTGAAAAAGTATTCTCCACGACGCGGAAGGGAATTCTCTTTGGTATGTTTTCGCGCTCCGCCTTGCCTGCAGGAATTTCTATGACGGGCAAGACGCGCTCAAAAAATTTTCCGTTGAAGGTAAAAGACGTGCGCTTAACCGCCTCGACTATTCGACGGTCGGAAATGACTTTGACCAAATCGCCGTCAAAATCTGCGCCGCCCAGTGCCGCCGCAACCGCACTTCGACAAGAGATCATGAGCATTCCATTTAAATGCGAGAAATATTTTTCGTAAAGCCCGCCAGCTTTTACATACGGTTGCAAAAGGCATTGCTCGTTGCGCGACAAATGCGGGTTGCGCAACAGGACGTAGCACTTATCGCTTTTCATTCGCAATTTTTGTTCGGGCATGTAAAAGCGATTGTGATAAAGCGTTTGCCTCGCCAATTCGCGAACTCGTTGGTCGTCGCGCCCAAAGTATTCGGTTTGCTTGGTGATATTCAAGAGAAACGCCAAGAGGTCGCAAGACAGAAAACGAACTTCGCCCTGCACAGAAAACTTGCCCAAGCAAAGTTCCTTCTCGTAATCCTCTTGCACTTTTTGAAGGAGCGTCTTTATTTTTGCGTTCTTAAGGAAGGCGTCGTTGCGTGCCAAAATTTTTAGGCATTTATCTCTAAGTTCATCGACGGGCGGCTTTTCGTCAAAATCCTCCTCGAAGTCGTCAAACGAATCCAAATTCAGCAGTCGCCCGTAATTATCGGGAATGGATTTTATCTTTTGTATTTGCTCCTCGACCAGCGAATCAAATTCCTGCGCGGTAAGTTTCAACGTGCTAAGGAATTGATAATTCAAGCGAATTTTGCCCGTGTTAGTCAGCCCCGCGTCCATGTTCGCGACGTACAAAGCATGATCATATTCGCGCATCTTCTCGAAAAAAAATCTCATGGGGTCTTCGACAGTCTTTGCAAATTTTTCCATCCACCCGCCGCATTTGAACATGCTCGCCGTCAAAATCACTTTGGCTTTCAACAAATCGCGCTTGTTGCCAAATAAATCTTCAATCAAAAGTTCGGAGCCTTGCAAGCCCAGCTCCTCGATAAAAAATTTGGCGAAGTCAACTTCGTGCAAGACGCCCTTCGTAAACGGCAACCGAATTTGAAAGGAATGCGCCGTCATGTTCAGTTGCGAATTAATTTTGTCGGCGTATTGCGGACATATCAAGCCCTCGCCGTCAAATGAATTCAAGTTCAGAAATTTTTCCTGCGTCTCACTTTCCCATAAGCCGTCGCGCTCTTTGGCAGTAAAAATTTTTTGCCAAACGTTTGTATAAAAATCGGGCAGGACGATAACTGTCTCTTGATTCAAAAGCAAAGCCGTATCCGTCTCCCCGAAAGATTCAATTCTGCGAGCCGTGCTCAAATATAAACCTCTGTAAGCGTAATACTTGCTCAGCACCAACGGAACATTTGCGAAATTCATATCCAACATCAAGCTTTTATTCAGCTGTTCTTCGAGAGAACTTTCGACAAAAGAAATGACGCAATGCCGCGCCATGTTGCTACTCCTGTCGAAGGGCACGAACGTTTTATAGTTAACGCCGTCAAAAGATAACTCAATGCCGTCGCCGCTGTCGAACAAGGAGATTAGGGCGGCTCTATCGTCGCGTAGAAGCTCCTCACTGCTCGCGGTAGTTTTCTCTTGAGCTTGCGGCGCGAGTTGCTTACGAAAAGTTTTTTTGAAGTCAATAAACACGAGAGCCTCGCGCAGTTTTTCTTCGTCTGGAATATTTGAAGGCGGCAACAAATTTAAAATCTGCCAAAAAAGCGCGTTGTCAGGACACATTTCCTCGCGAAGAATTATCCTGCGCCCCGTCGAATTTTCACCAGATAAATTATATCGAAAGCGTATCTTGAAATTGCCGTCCGACTTAATTACAAGATCATTCTTTTTTCGCGCAAGCAACATTTCAGCGGCGTCGAGAGTTTTGATTTTAAAAAAATTATTTCTTGATTTGAGCATAAAAGCCAATCTCACTTTCAAAAAAATTCCAAGCCGATTATATCATTCGGGTTGCCTAATCGCCAATATTGACTGTTAAAAATATTTTGGTAAACTTATTTCAAACGACAATTAAAAGGAGAGCACTATGGAAATTCTGGTGTGTATTAAACAAGTGCCTGGCTCCAACAAAGTTGAAGTCGACCCCGCGACTGGAGTTTTGAAACGCAACAGCGCGGATGCAAAAATGAATCCCTACGATCTCTTTGCATTGGAGACAGGCTTGAGGCTCCGCGAAAAATTTTCCGGCAGTCTTAGCGTTTTAACTATGGGACCGCCGCAAGCTGAATCCATACTTTACGAAGCCTTCGCTATGGGCGCAGATAAGGGCGCACTCATTACCGACAGAAAATTTGGCGGCGCGGACGTTCTCGCCACGAGTTACACTCTTTCGCAGGGCATTCGCAAATTCGGCACGTTCGATATTATAATCTGCGGTCTTCAAACTACTGACGGCGACACCGCGCAGGTTGGTCCCGAACTCTCGGAGGCTCTTGGCATTCCCTGTGTCTGTAATGTCCGCGCTATCGACAATGTGGAAGACAATCACATCGTCGTTGAAATGGAAATGAGCGAAGACATCGAGAAGTTGAAGGTTCCGTTCCCGTGTCTTATCACCGTTCAAAAAGATATTTGCGAGCCGCGCCTTCCTTCCTACAAAAAGCAAAAGGCAACCGCGAACAGAGAAATCAGCCGCTACACTCTAAACGACATGGCGGATAAGGACGAGAAACATTACGGTTTGAATGGTTCGCCAACCAAAGTTCAGCGTATCTTCCCGCCGAAGTCCGATAAAGTTCAAGAGACGTGGACGGGTTCGAGCGACGAGTTGTCCGAAAAAATTTTTGTCGCGCTAAAGAAAATGAAGTTCACGGCTTAACGGGAGGATTTTTTTTATGGGAAAGTTAATCGTGCATAATGAACTTGTGCAGGACGTCGCCGCGCTGATAAAAATTTGTCCGTTCGGAGCAATGGAAAATATCAACGGCAAGATTGAAATTAACGCGGGCTGTCGTCTTTGCAAGTTGTGTGTGAAACGCGGCAAGGGCGTTTTTGAGTTCGTCGAAGAGATCGCCGCGCAAATCGACAAGTCGGCGTGGCGTGGCATTGCGGTTTATGTTGACCACGTTGACGGCAAAATTCATCCTGTCACCTTCGAGCTTATCGGCAAGGCTAAGGAACTCGCCGCAAAAATCAATCAGCCTGTCTACGCCGTTTTTCTTGGCGAAAATATTTTTCAGCCCGCGCAGGAAATTCTTCATTACGGCGTTGAAAAAGTTTTCGTCTGCGACAAAGCCGAACTTCGCGCTTTTAACATTGAGAATTACGCCGTAGCCTTTGCCGCCTTTGTGAACGCGGTCAAGCCTGCGGCAATTTTGGTTGGCGCGACGCCCGTCGGTCGTCAGCTTGCGCCGAGAGTCGCCGCGCACTTTCACACGGGATTAACCGCCGACTGCACAGTCCTTGACATTCACGCGAACACGGACTTAATTCAGATTCGTCCAGCGTTCGGCGGTAACATTATGGCGGAGATTCTCACTCCCAATCATCGCCCTCAAATGGCAACTGTCCGCTACAAAATTATGGACGCGCCAAAGCGCAGTGATGAAATTTCTGGAAAGGTCGAGACGCTTGAAGTCGACGTCTCAAAATTCAAGAGCAAGGTTGAAGTCTTGAGCATTACCAAAAAGCCGCGAGAAGTCGGCATTGAGAACGCAGAAGTTTTAGTCGTGGCGGGGCGCGGCGTCAAGAAGAAGGAAGATTTAAATCTTGTTCGCGAGCTTGCCGAAGTTTTGAACGGCGACTTTGCTTGCACGCGCCCTTTGGTTGAGAATGGTTGGTTGGAACCTAAGCGGCAAATCGGTCTTTCTGGTCGCACCGTTCGTCCAAAACTTATCATAACTTGCGGCGTCTCCGGCTCCGTTCAATTCGTCGCGGGCATGGAGCATTCCGAAAAAATTTTTGCAATCAACACTGACCCGAAGGCGTCAATCTTCAAGGTTGCCAATTATGCCGTCGTCGGCGACCTTTACGAAATTATTCCAAAACTCATTGCGAAGATTAAGCAGGGGAGGGAAATTTCTTGAGCTACAAAAAAATGGACGAGCAAGATTTGAAAATTATCTCGACGTTTCTTGACCGCGAGCGAATTCTTTGGCGCGACGAGATTAACGAGGAGTACAGCCACGACGAGTTGACGGTTAAGCGTTCCTATCCCGACTTGGTGGCGCGTGTCACTTCTGCGCGGGAAGTGTCAAAGATTTTGGCGTACGCGAACGAACAAAAAATTCCCGTCACGCCGCGCGGCGCGGGCACGGGACTTGTCGGCGCGTCCGTCGCGATTGAAAAGGGAATTATGATTGATACGACGCTCATGAATCACATCTTGGAGCTTGACGAGGAAAATTTGACGCTCACGGTTGAACCTGGCGTTTTGATTATGACTCTTCGCGCTTTCGTCGAGGAGCACGGCTTTTTTTATCCGCCAGATCCTGGCGAGAAGTCCGCGACAATCGGCGGCAACATCAGCACGAACGCTGGCGGCATGACCGCTGTTAAATACGGCGTCACTCGCGATTTCGTCCGCGCACTGGAAGTTGTCTTGGCGGACGGCACAATCCTTGAACTCGGCGGCAAAGTTGTTAAAAATTCTTCGGGCTACGACTTGAAAAATATGATCATCGGCTCGGAAGGGACGCTCGCTTTTATCACGAAGGCAATTCTCCGCCTTTTGCCGTTGCCGAAATGCAATATCAGCTTGCTAATTCCCTTCCCGACTTTGGCGCAAGCAATCCGAACTGTGCCGCTTATCATCAAATCAAAAGCCGTGCCGACCGCGATTGAGTTCATGGAGCGCGAAGTTATCTTGGACGCGGAAGAATATCTCGGCAGAAAATTTCCCGACAACCAAGCCGACGCTTATCTCCTGCTGAAGTTTGACGGCAACAGCAAAGAGGAAATCACC
>CAMYWI010000041.1 GCA_947302675.1 uncultured Selenomonadales bacterium
CAGCCTTTATCTGTCTTCCTGAAAACGATTCCGGTCTCTTCGTGCCGAATCAGCGGCGATTGCTGTCACGGCGCGGCGGACGCTGGCCGGGTGCCCTGCGCGGCGTCTCCGGAACGGCGGAATAATCAATGTCATTGCGGACCAGATTGATTCTGCCCTGCGCGTCGATCTCGGTAACCCGAACCTCGAGTTCGTCGCCGATCTTGACCACGTCCTCGCACTTCTCCACCCGATGATCCGACAGTTTGGAGATATGCACCATGCCGTCCTTGCCCGGCAGCAGCTCGACAAATACGCCAAAGTTCATCATGCGGACAACTTTGCCGGTATAAACCTCACCGACCTCCACATCCTTGGCAATACCCTCGATAATGCGTCTGGCCTTGCGGGCAGCATCCTCATCGGCTGTGGCGATGTAGACATTGCCGTCATCCTCGAGGTCAATTTTGACACCAGTCTCCTCAATGATCTTGTTGACGACCTTGCCGCCCGTGCCAATGACTTCGCGAATCTTATCAACGGCAATTTTAATCGTGCGGACGCGCGGCGCGTAGGGCGACAAATCGGGCGCGGGTTCGCTGATAACTTCAAGCATCTTGCCCAAGATAAAACTCCTGCCGCGTTTCGCCTGCGCCAGTGCGTCGCTCAAAATCTCGCGCGAAATGCCCGCGACTTTGATATCCATTTGAATTGCCGTGACGCCTTCGGTCGTGCCCGCAACTTTGAAGTCCATATCGCCGAGCGCGTCTTCCATGCCTTGAATGTCGGTTAAAATCGTGTGCGCGTCGCCGTCCTTGACCAAACCCATTGCCACGCCGCTAACCGGTCGCTTAATCGGAACGCCCGCCTGCATAAGACTGAGCGTGCTACCGCAGACGCTGCCCATTGAACTTGAGCCGTTGCTCTCCAAAACCTCCGAGACAAGCCGAATCGTATAGGGAAAATCTTCAATCGACGGGATAACGGGAATAAGCGCACGCTCCGCCAGTGCTCCGTGACCAATCTCGCGACGACCGGGACTCCGCGCAGGTCTTGCCTCGCCGACGCTGTAGCCAGGAAAGTTGTAGTGGTGAATGTAATGCTTGGTGTATTCGGGATCCAAGCCGTCAATGATTTGTTCGTCGCCGATTGCGCCAAGCGTCGTGATTGTCAAAACTTGCGTCTGCCCGCGCGTGAACAATCCAGAGCCGTGCGTCCGCGCGAACAATCCGACTTCGCAACTTATCGGGCGAACCTCTTCCAACTCGCGCCCGTCGGGGCGAATCTTTTCATGCGTGATCATTTTGCGGACGACTTCTTTTTCCACTTTGTAAAACACCGCGCCGATATCTTTTTCCGCATTGGGATAATCTTCAGCGGGGAATTTTTCAGCGAGTGCCTCGACGACCTCCGCTTTAACTTCGTCGAGTGCCGCCTCGCGTGCGAGCTTGTCGGGGTTTCTGACAACCTTGTCAATTTTCTCCGTTGCAAGCTCACGGACTGCCGCGTCAATTTCTTCTGCTGGCATGAACAGCTTGACTTCCTTTTTCTCCTTGCCGACGGCGGCTTTGATCTCGTCTTGGAAGGCGACAATCTTTTTAATTTCCTCGTGCCCGAAAAGTATTGCCTCAAGCACAATTTCTTCCGGCAACTCCTTGACGCCCGCCTCAACCATCATGACCGCATCGCGCGAGCCGGCGACGATTAAATCCATTTCCGAGACGTCGAGCTGTTCTTTGGTCGGGTTGATAATGAATTCGCCGTTGATTCTGCCGACGTGCACGCCCGCAATCGGTCCGCCGAACGGAATATCCGAGACGCTCAGCGCACAACTCGCGCCAATCATGCCGGCAATTTCGGGCGCGTTGTCCTCGTCGTAACAAATCACCGTCGCAATAATCTGCACGTCGTTGCGAAAACCTTCGGGGAAGAGCGGGCGAATCGGTCGGTCAATCAGTCGGCTTTTCAAAATCGCGGAAGTTTGCGGGCGACCTTCGCGCTTGATGAAACCGCCGGGAATTTTTCCTGCCGAATACATTTTCTCCTCGAAGTCGACAGTCAGCGGGAAGAAGTCGACGCCTTCTCTTGGCTCAGCAGACATCGTTGCCGCGACCAAAACTGCCGTGTCGCCGTAACGAACCAACACCGCGCCGTTGGCTTGCTTTGCCATTTTGCCGTGCTCGACGATTAACTTCCTGCCGCCGAGTTCCATTTCAAATGTGTCCAATACTTTTTCCTCCTAATCATTTTTCACGCGCTAAACTTTCGACGCCGAAAAATTTTTTCCTTTATAAAAAAGCCGCTGATATCAATCTGCGACGCCGATAATAAAAGTTTGACGCAAGAAATTTTTTCCTATAGAATTATCGCAATGAGAGGAGGAAATTTTATGGACGCCAATTTGAAAATTGTTCTGGACGATTATTTTGAGGGAGCCGCGCGGCTCAAGCCTAATGTTTTTGTTCACGTGCGCGGCAATCGCGAGATCGCGCCGCTCGTCGACGCCTTCTTCAGCGAGACCGAACAGAGCACGCTCATTATGTCGGACAGCCAAGAAATTTTCGTGGGCGATATTCTCGTCTACCCCAAGACGCGCCAATTCTGCTACATCGACGACATTCGCCACATCACCGGCAAGGGCATTTACATTGCTCACTACCACACTAAATATCAGCGCAAGGCGAACGCGCCCTTCGACAGCGACGATTAAATTCTCGGTCATAAAATCAAAACTCCCGCAAGAAATTTTCCTGCGGGAATTTTTTTCGTTGCTAATAATTTATTCTTCGTCGGGTACGGGAACTTCTTTAAGGCGCGTAATTCTGCCGACCGCGTAATCTTTCATGCCGACCTGATTGAGATAATCGGCAAAAATTTCCTCGAAGGTGCCAAGTTCGCCGACAATCTTTAAATTCGTGAGCATTGTATAATCGTCGCCGCCCGCCGTTTGGAAGTCGCCAAGAGTAATCGTGTAGGTTTTATTTTCATCAAGCGGAGTGCCGCCGATAAAAATTTCTTCGACGCGGTGTTTGGCGGGCTTGGACGGGTCGTAGCTAAAGGTCATGCCACTCACATTCAAAAAGCCGCCGAACGTCGCGGGATAATATTCAACGGAGTGTTCAAGCATCTCGCGAATAGTTTTCCCGTCAATCTCGGCGACGCGCAACGTATTTCCGAACGGGAAGATAGCCATAACGTCACGCTTTTTAACGTCGCCTTCAGGCAAATCGTTACGAAGTCCGCCGCCGTTGATAATGGCAATATCGGACTTCGCCGCCCAACGGAAAGCATCCGCCGTGAGGTTGCCGAGTTCGGAGTCATTGCGTCTCACAAGCAAGCGTTCGCTCGAAAGTTTTTTGTCGCTGTGTGCAATGACTTCTTCCAAAAGTTTATTCGCCTGCTCGTCGGCTTCGTCAATCAACGCCAAGATTTTTTTATCGGGCACGGGCGCGATTTTCTTCACGTCGTCGGCGTCGAGCAGTTCAGCTTTTTTGGAAATGATTTTGTGATTCTCAACGTCAAGCGTCACGCGACCGAGAAAATGTTCGTAGTTGCCCGTCTGCGCAATCAGCGTGTCGCCGATTCTGATTCCGTCAGTTAAAGCGGTGTGGCTGTGACCGTCGATGATTAAATCAATGCCTTGCGTCTCGCGGGCAATGCGTTCGCTGGTGAACTCGGAGCTTGCGTCAACGCCCATGTGCATAACGGCGATAACCACGTCGCACTTCGGGCGCAGGATTTTAATCATCATCTGCGCGGACTCGACAGGATTCAAAAACTCAAGAGTCGAGACGTTGGCGGGGTTGGTCTTGTAAGCGGTTTCAGGCGTTGAGAGACCGAAGACGCCGACCTTAATCCCGTTAAGCTTGAAAATTTTGTAGGGCTTGAAAACATTTTTGCCGTCACTCTTGCGGACGACGTTAGCATCGAGGAGCGGGAACTTCAACTTTTTAGCGAGCTTTTCCAACTGCGCGGAGCCGTAATTAAAATCGTGGTTGCCGGCAGTCATTGCGTCGTAGCCCGCCGCGTTGAGGAGCGGAACCATATTTTCGCCCTTGCTGATAGTAATCATCGGCATACCGTGAAAAGTATCGCCGGCGTCGAGGAAAAGTGTCGCGGGATTTTTCGACTTAACTTCTTTGACAGCCGCCGCAATTTGAGCAATCCCGATACTTTGTCCGTTGTCGTCGGTGACTTTAACTCTGGAGTGCATGTCATTTGTGTGGAAGATGACAAGCTCCGCCGCCGCGCAGATTGGCACGTTCAAAATCAACATGGCAGTCAACGCGACCAAAAACTTTTTTATCATGAGAACACCTCCAAAAAAATTCTGCGCCGATTATACCACAAAATCGGAACGGCTTACGCCTTGCCGCACGTTTACAAAAAAATTTTAGGCTGATAGAATGTGGAAAAATTTTGGAGGCGATTTAATGAAGAGAGTTTACAATTTCAATCCGGGACCGGCGACTTTGCCGCTTGAAGTTTTGCAGGAGGCGCAGGCGGAGTTTTTGAACTTTGACGGGTCGGGCATGTCGATTATCGAGATAAGTCACCGCTCCAAGCCCTACGAGAAAGTTCACAACCAAGCCAAAGCCGACATTTTGGAGCTAATGGGTTTGGGCGACGACTACGACGTTTTGTTTATTCAAGGCGGCGCGTCGTTGCAGTTCGCGATGATTCCGATGAACTTTGCCAGCAAGGAAAAGCCTGGCGCGTACGTTTTGAGCGGAACTTTTTCAAGCAACGCTTACAAAGAGGCAAAAGTTTTGGGCGTGGGCGAAGTTGCCGCGTCGACTAAGGAAGAAAATTTCCGCCGCGTGCCGCGTCAAGATGAGCTTAAAGTTAATCCGAACGCCGCCTATCTGCACGTCTGCTACAACAACACGATTTACGGCACGGAATTTCATTACGTTCCGGAAGTAGACGTGCCGCTGTTCGCTGATATGTCGAGCGATATGTTGAGCCGCCCCGTTGACTTTAAAAAGTTCGCGCTGATTTATGCGGGCGTTCAAAAAAATTTGGGACCTGCCGGCGTCGTGCTTGTCGTTGCGCGGAAAAGTTTTATCGAGAAAAGTTTGGAGACGCTCCCGACGATGCTCCGCTACGACACTTTCTACAAAAAAAATTCGCTGTACAACACGCCGCCCGCGTTTAGTATTTACATGGTCGGCAAGGTTGCCGCGTGGATAAAAAATTGCGGCGGGCTTGAGGAAATGGCTCGTCGCAACTCGATTAAGGCGAAACTCCTTTACGACGCGATTGACAATTCCGACGGCTTTTATCGCGGTCATGCCGATAAAGATTCGCGCTCGTTTATGAACGTGACCTTCCGCCTGCCGACTGAGGAGCTTGAGAAAAAATTTGTCGCGGAGGCTCTCGAAAAAAATCTTAGCGGCGTCAAGGGTCATCGTTCGGTTGGCGGTATGCGTGCCTCGATTTATAACGCAATGCCGATTGCGGGCGCGGAGGCTCTCGCTGATTTCATGGAGCTGTTCCGCAAAAATAATTCATAACTTTTGTGTTTAGGATCTACTTTTTCTTTGCTTGTCTAAAAAAACAAAGAGGCGGCGTTCATGCCGCCCCTTCTGCGTCTCGACTACCAGTGACAGATTTTAGTCAAACGTCCAAAAGGTTTTTGCCTTTGCAAAGCAGAGCAGTCCGATTTATTTTCGCGGCGGAAATGTCGGCTGGGAAGTCGAATTGCTCGCGCAGAACTTTCAAAACCTCGCTCGGCTTGAGACTTCCCTCCGTCGTTATCAGTGTCGCGAATTTTATAATCAGCTCGTCGTCCGCCAAAGAAATTTTGACCGGCTCGACGAGATATTTTTTTAACTCAAGCTCGCGCGTTTTCTTCGGCGTGATTCGTGTAAAAAATATTTCGGGCGTCGCGTTGAAATTTTTTACCGACAACTGCGCGGCGTCCAAAAGTTTTTCCTCGAAGGGCAAGCGAACTTCATAGCGCGACAAGTCGACCAATGACATCACCGGCTTTGACTTGCCGCGTAGTTTTTTCAGCCTCAAAATCTCCGCGCCGCGTGGAAGTTGCGCGTTCAATTTCTTTGCGACTTCAAAAGCCTCAACGGAGCGAGTTAATTCAAAGTCAACGTACTCACAATCGCTCGTCACCCCGACCGCAAGCGCATTCGCGAACGAAACTTTCAAGTGCGGATTGAAACCCTCGCTCCACGCGGCGGGCAACTTGCTCCGAATCAACGCCCGCATGAAGACGTTCATATAATCCAAGTGGCTCAGCACCGCAATTTCCAAGCCCTTGCGAATCTGCGCCCGATATTTTGTAGGGACTAGGGACTTGGGACGAGGGACTAGAATTTCGGCGGGCGGCGAAATTTTTTCCTTAACAAAGTCGACGACGCCCACGCCCAAATTCATGCAGACTCCACAACCCGTGCAACTCGTGCGCCGACAATCGCGCGTCGTCTCGCCCGCTTGAGATTTTTCCCACTCCGCTTGAAGAAAACTTTTGTCAACGCCCGGCGACGTATGCTCCCATGCCAACGGCTCCCAAAAATTTCTTTCGCGCCCGCTGTAATCTTCGGGATTAATGTCGCAAGTCTCGAACGCCGCCGCCCAAATCTCCGGCTTAAACAAATCCGACCAGCCGTCGAACTTCGCGCCAGACCTCCAAGCCGTCTCAATAACTTTTGCAAGCCGCCTGTCGCCGCGAGCCAATGCTCCCTCCAAAACCGACAGCCGCGCGTTGTGATAGTTGTACGTGATATTTTTGTCGTGAATCAAATTTTTTAGCAGTTGCTGACGCCGCTCGAACTCCTCTGCAGAAATTTGCGCCGCCCATTGAAACGCCGTCCAAGGTTTTGGCACGAAACACGCCACGCTGATTGTCACCTTGACGCCGCGTTTCAACTGCGCAACTTTTTTTGCCAAGTTCGCAATGCCCGCAATGTCGTCGTCGGTCTCTGTCGGCAAGCCCATCATGAAATACAGCTTGACCGCCTTCCAACCTTTGGCGAAGGCAGCCGCGCAAGCGTCGAGTAAATTTTCTTCCGTGACATTTTTATTAATCACGTCGCGCAAACGTTGAGTGCCGGCTTCGGGCGCGAACGTCAAGCCGCTCTTTCGCACCGCTTGAACTTTTTCCGCAAGCTCAATCGAAAAGCTATCAATCCTCAAGCTCGGCAGGGAAAAGCTCACTCGCTCATTGCGAAAATCATTCTGCAAATCGTCAACCAAGCGGCTCAAGCAAGAGTAATCGGCACTGCTCAGCGAAGTCAAAGAAATTTCGTCCCAGCCGCTCGAATCAATCAGCCGCCGCGCCTGCGCTCGCAAAGTCTCTTCCCTGCGCTCGCGAACGGGGCGATAAGTCATGCCCGCTTGACAAAATCGACAGCCGCGACTGCAACCCCTGAACAGTTCCAACATCGCCCGATCATGCACAATTTCCATGAACGGCACGACGGGATTTTCAACCGACGGCGTCTCGTCAAAATTTTTCACGACGCGCTTTAAAATTTTCTGCGGAGCATTCTCCAAGACGTTAAGCCCGATAAAATTTTTATCGGAATAAAGCGGCTCGTAAAAACTCGGCACGTAAATTCCGCCGACGGTCAAAAGTTTTTTGAGAAAGCCGCGCCGCCCGCCGACCTTGCCCGCATTTTTCCAAGCAATAAATTCGTCAACGACTTCGCCAAAAACTTCCTCCGCCTCGCCGACGATAAAGAAGTCAAAGAAGTCCGCGACCGGCTCGACGTTGTAGACGCAGGGACCGCCGCCGATAACAAACGGCTCGTCCTCGCCGCGCTCCGCACTGTGCAGAGAAATTTTCGCAAGGTCAAGCATGTTGAGGACGTTGGAATAAATCATCTCGTACTGCAAGGAAAATCCCACGAAGTCGAACGCGCGGACGGCTTTCTTTGACTCAAGCGCGAACAGCGGAATATTTTCTTCGCGCAAAATTTTTTCCGCGTCTGTCCACGCCGCGTAAACGCGCTCGCAAAGGGTATCTGCGCGGCGGTTGAGTATCGAATACAAAATCGCCAAGCCCAAGTTGCTCATGCCGACCTCGTAAACGTCGGGCAACGCCAAGACAATTCGGCAAGCCGTCTCGTCAAAATTTTTCACGACGCTGTTAAACTCGCCGCCCGTGTACCGCGCCGGTTTCATAAGTTCAAAAAGATTTTTCATAATCCGTCACCATAAAGATTTCTACCACAAAAATTTCTGTTTGTGCATGTTAATGTTGAGCAGGATTGCTATCGCCAAAATGTTCGTCGTCAGCGAGCTGATTCCGTAACTCATCAGCGGCAGAGGAATTCCCGTGACTGGCATGATTCCCGTCGTCATGCCCACGTTTACCAACACATGAAACGCCAACATTGAAGTTATCCCGACCGCGAGCAACCGCCCGAATACGTCCGCCGCGTCCCGCGCGATCATTATTCCGCGCCAAAAAACTATCAGATATAAAAGCAACAACACCACCGCGCCGACGAATCCCAACTCCTCGCCGACGACCGCAAAGATAAAGTCCGTGTGGTTTTCGGGCAAAAAGTTCAGCTGGCTCTGCGTGCCCTCGAACAATCCCTTGCCGAAAAGCATTCCAGAGCCGATTGCGATTTTCGATTGGATTATGTGATAGCCACTGCCGAGCGGGTCAACATTCGGGTCGAGGAAAACCATGATTCGCATTTTCTGATAGTCCTTCA
>CAMYWI010000042.1 GCA_947302675.1 uncultured Selenomonadales bacterium
TTCCTTATCCATAAGTGATTCGGTGTCGCCGTAAACGTAAGCTTTGTTCTCCGGGTCTTTGATAAATTCTTGAAAGCGTTCGTCCTTGTCGAGGTCTTTGCCGCGCTTATAACTCCAAAGTGCCGCGATAAAGACGCCGATACCAGTTGCGGGCATTGCGACGGCTAAAAGTTGCAAAACGGAATAATGATAGCCCGCCGCCGCCATAAAGCCGACGATTGAGACGATAGCGACCGAGACGGGCGACGCGCAAATTCCCATCTGAGACGCAACCGACGCGACCGCCATCGGGCGTTCGGGGCGAATGTTTTGTTTAATTGCAATGTCGTAGATAATCGGAAACATTGTGTAGACGACGTGCCCCGTGCCGCATAAAACCGTTAGAAACCAAGTTGTGAGCGGCGCGAGAATTGTGACGTGCTTTGGATTATTGCGCAGGAATTTTTCGGCGTACTTGAGCATGACGGTTAAGCCGCCCGAAGTTTGCAGAAAGCCCGCGCAGGTGACGACCGCCAAAATCGTCAACATAACGTCGATAGGCGGAGTGCCGGGCTTGTAGCCGAATACGAATGTAAAAATTACGAGACCAATACCGCTTATGACGGCAAGCCCGATTCCGCCGTGCCGCACGCCGACGAGCAAACACGCCAGTAGCACGAGGAAACCCATTAACATCTCCATAAAAGTTCACCTCTCCTAAAATTTTTTTCGCGTCGAAAATTTATTCGTTGCGGCAACGGTATTTCCTGCAACATAGGATTTATTTATCTTAGAATAAAAAATGCCCCGCGTTCGCGAGACGTGAAAATTATTTGCTCTTTGGAATCAATTCTGCGTAGTGTTCGATTTTGTAGTTGAGCCGTTCAATCGTCGAGCGCAGAGTTTCTTGTTGCGCCAAAAGTTTCGCGCGTTGTTCGATTAAAATATTTCTGCGGCGTTCAAGTCCGGTATTCGCCTGCATGAGTGCGACGTATTCAATCAGCGGTTCAATCTGAACGCCCGCGCTCCTCATGCACTTGATGAACGACACCCACCCGCAAGCCTTCTCGTCGAAGTCGCGGATGCCATTTTTTTTGCGCGGCACGGGCGGAATCAAGCCGATTCGTTCGTAATATCGCAGGGTGTCCGCCGTCATGCCGAATTTTTCACTGACCTCGCCAATCGTCATAGTCTTACCTCCGAAAAAGTTTTCCGCAGGAATTTTATCAGTTCAAGTCGACTTCAAGTCAATGAAAAATTTTATATCGTCGCGAAAAAATCTTTGGCGGAGATATTCTCGAAGATCTCAACGTCGAAAGTTTTAAGCTCATCTTTAAGATAATCGGCGAGTTCGTGAACAATCGGGTACTCGGTTGCAAAATGCCCCGCGTCCACGACGTGAATTTGATTTTCGACGGCGACTTGTGCCTCGTGATATTTAACGTCGCCCGTAACAAAGGCTTGCGCTCCGAAAAACTTTGCCTTTTGAATGAACTCCGCGCCCGCGCCGCCGCATAAGCCAACTTTTTTTATTGCGAAGTCGCCCGCGTTGATTAATCTAACGTTGTCGGCGTTCAGAACATTTTTAACGTGGCGAGCGAAATTCTCAGCGGTCATTGGCGTTTCGAGCGTGCCGATTCTTCCAAGAGAAAATTCTTCGTCGCCAAAGTTTTTTACGTCGACCAGTCCGATTTTTTTTGCAAGCAAATCGTTGACGCCGCCCGCCGCAATGTCAAGGTTGGTGTGCGCCGCGAAGACCGCGATATCATTTTTTATCAGCCGCGAAATTTTTCTGCCGTGCGGCAAGTCGAAACGGATATTTTTTATCGCGTGGAAAATCAGCGGGTGATGCGCGACGATTAACTGTGCATCGAGTTCGATTGCCCGCGAGATATTTTCGTCGAGCACGTCGAGGCAAACCAGAATTCTTTTGACTTCAGCCGACGGCTCCCCGATTAAAAGTCCGGGATTATCCCACTCTTCGGCGAGTCTGCGCGGGGCTAAGCGATTGACCGCATCCGCCACCATTTGCACTGTGCATTTCTTCATGAATAGCCTCCAATTACTTCGACAAAATTTTTTCAAGCAAAGCCGCGCAACCCGTCAAGCAATCCTTGTAAGTCGCGGCGTAGTCGTCGGTGTAGTAAGGGTCGGCAACGTCGCGCGGCTCGCCCGCAAATTCCATGAGCAGAAAAATTTTATTATCGGGGTCGCCGCCGCAAATGTCCTTCATGTCGCGGACGTTGGAGCGGTCAAGCCCGACAAGGTAATCGAACTTCTTGTAGTCGCTCGCGAGCAAAAGTTTCGACGTGCGCATTTTGAACGGGATATTATTTCTGTGAAGTTCCCAAGCCGTGCCTTCCGCCATGCGCGTTCCAACTGCAGGGTGACAGCCCGCCGACTCAATCAGAAAATCTTTGTCGAGACCTGCGCGGGCGACCAAATTTTTCATGACGAATTCCGCCATTGGCGAGCGGCAGATATTTCCAAAGCAAACGAAAATTATTTTAGTCATGTCGTCATCTCCAATTCCTGCGCCGCGCCTAAAATTCCAATCGCCGCGTGTTCAAACGTCAAGCCGCCCTGCAAGTAAACCGCGAACGGCTCGCGCAACGGTCCGTCCGCAGAAAGTTCAATCGATGCGCCTTGTACGAAAGTTCCCGCCGCCATGATAACCTTGTCCTCGTAGCCGGGCATGTCCCAAGCTTCGGGCGTCGCAAATGAATCGACAGGCGAGAAACTTTGAATCGCGCGGCAAAATTTTATCAGCTTGTCCGCCGTGCCGAGTTCAATCGCAAGAATTATGTCGCCGCGAATGTCATTGGGCAAGGGGCGCGTCTTGTATCCGAGCTTTGAAAAAACTCCTGTCGCAAATATCGCGCCCTTGAGTGCCTGCGCGGTCACGTGCGGTGCCATGAATAAGCCTTGATATAAAAGTCGCGGCGTCCCCAAATTCGCGCCGAGTTCGTCGCCCATGCCTGGTGCCGTCAATCTGTACGACGCAAGCTCAACCAAATCACTCTTGCCGACGATATAGCCGCCCGTCGGAGCCAATCCGCCGCCGATATTTTTTATCAGACTGCCCGCCGCCAAGTCCGCGCCGACTTCAACCGGCTCGCGCGTCTCGACGAACTCACCGTAGCAATTATCGACGAACGTCACGCAAGCTGGATTAACTTTCTTGACCGCCGCGCAGATTTTTTCAATGTCGGCAATCGTCAAAGGCTCGCGCATTGAGTAGCCGCGACTGCGCTGAATCATAGCCAGCTTAGTTTTTGCCGTCACGAAATTTTTAATCGCGTCAACGTCAACTTTACCGTCAACCAAAGGCAACTCGCGATAAGAAACGCCGAACTCTTTAAGCGAACCTTTAGCCGCGTGCGCGTGACCTATGACCGTCTGCAAAGTGTCGTAGGGTGCGCCCGTCAGCGAGACAAGCTCATCATTTGGGCGAAGAATCCCGAACAGCGCAGTCGCCAATGCATGAGTGCCCGATACAAATTGCGTGCGAACCAAAGCCCGCTCCGCGTGGAAAATCTCGGCGAAGAGCGCGTCCAACTTCTCGCGCCCAATGTCGCCGTAAGCGTAGCCCGTCGACGTCTTGAAGTGCGCGTCGGAAATTTTCAGCCGCCGCATTGCCTCCAAGACTTTCAACGTATTGCGCTCGGAAATTTCCTCGACACGCTTAAAATTCTCCGCGACCTCCTCAAGCACAACTCTTTTTAAGTCAATCAATCGCTTTGAAAAAATTTTTATCACTCCGTTAATCAAAGTACCAACCGAAAATATTTTTTATCTTGACTTTGAAACCGTCCAAAACTGCAACGGGAATTTCAAATTTGACTTCAGCCCGCTCCTCGTCGGTGAGTTCCTTCAATTCACTTTCGCTGTAGTTTTGATAAATATCGTCGAGAAAATATTTGCCGTCGCGCAGAAGATAAACCTCAATCCTTTCACGGCGCGAATCGACAAGCCAATATTCCTTAACGCTGTTGCGCTCGTAAATATCTTTCTTAACTGTCCTGTCGCGGTTCATTGTCGATTTGGAAAGAATCTCGGCAACCATATCGGGCACGACGTTAAATCGCTCTTCCGGACTTTCAAAGACGAGTTTCTCTTTGGCGGCGTCAATAAACATAATATCAGGGATAAGAATATTTCCGTCGGGAAAATAAGTCACAAGGTGAGGAAAGATAAAGCCGCGCTTGTTTTTCTTGACGCACTCGCCAAGCAACGTCAGCAAATGTCCCGTCGCCAAATTTTCGCCAATCGTATCACTTTCAAAAAGAATTTCTTCGCCGTTAATCGTCTCGTAAAATTTTTCTCTCAAGTCATAAACAGGCAAATTGATCGCCTCCTTCAAGCGCAGGATACAGAAAAATTTTCGCGCCGTCAACAACGCGGGTAACTTTACTTTACCTTAACTTTGTGTATAATGCTAGCAAACAATTCAAAGGAGAGCGGTGCCCGCCTTATGGATACTGCAGAAAACACAAAACTCAAACCTTATTTATCGCCGCTGAACGTGTGGGCGTTATCGTTCGGGTGCGCGGTCGGCTGGGGTGCGTTCGTCATGCCCGGCACAACTTTTTTGCCCATTGCCGGACCGCTCGGCACTGCGCTCGGTATGGCAATCGGCGGAATCATCATGTTGATTATCGGCTACAACTACCACTTTATGATGAATAAATATCCCGACGCGGGCGGCACTTATTCTTACGCCAAGAAAGCTCTCGGCTACGATCACGGCTTCTTGAGCTCGTGGTTTTTGATTCTCGTCTATATCGCAATCACTTGGGCGAACGCGATCGCCTTGCCCATTATCTTTAGAAAATTTACGGGCGACATGTTTCAATTCGGCTTTCACTACACAATTGCGGGTTTCGACATTTATCTTGGCGAATCGCTGTTGAGTCTCGGTGCGCTGTGGATTTTCGGAGCCGTTTGCATGTACGGAGGCAAGTTGGCGGCATGGGTTCAAACAATCGCGGCGATAGTTTTATTCGGCGGCGTGCTGATAAGTATGGGCGCGGTCGTCGCGAGCGGCATTAACATTTTTGAAATCGCGCCCGCCTATCTGCCCGATACCGCGAGTTCTTTTGCGGCGGTCTTCGGGATTGTCGTCTTGGCTCCCTGGGCTTTCGTCGGCTTTGAATCAATCTCGCAGTCGGCGGAAGGTTTTACTTTCTCCGTCAAAAAAACTTTCACGATTTTAATCTGCGCGGTCGGCGCGGCGACGCTGGCTTACACTTTCCTTGCAATCTTGGCGGTCTCTTCCTTGCCGCCGAATTGCGAGACGTGGTTTGACTACATCAGCAACCTTGACAAGTACGAAGGCTACGCGGGAATGCCGACGATTTACGCAATGTATTCGCTCATGGGCGACACGGGCGTAATAATTTTGATAATGTCGGTTATGGGCGGCGTCATCACCGGTCTTGTCGGCAACTACATCGCCGCAAGCCGTCTGATTTACGCGCTGACCCGCGACGATTTACTTCCCGCGTGGTTCGGCAAGCTCAATGAAAACCGCTCGCCCAGAAACGCCGTCCTGTCTATTATGCTCCTGTCGTTGCCGATACCTTTTCTCGGACGCACGGCTATCGCTTGGATTATCGACGTGAACACAATCGGCGCGACAATCGATTACACCTACACTTCAATCGTTACGATAATCACGGCGCGGCAAATGGGCAAGACACTCCCGCACGTCACGGGCGTTATCGGCTGCGTCGTCTCGCTGATTTTCTTCCTGTACTTCATGGTTCCAAACGTCTGGACGGTCAGCGCAATGACTACGGAAAGTTATCTGATTCTGATTTGTTGGAGCATCGTCGGCTTTTTCTTCTTCCGCTACATTTTCCAGCGCGACAGCGAGCAACGGCGTTTCGGCAAGTCGACAATCTCTTGGATAGCGTTGCTGTTCCTGATTTTCTTTACGTCAATGCTTTGGGTGCGCGAGGCGACAAACGAGGCGGCGCAAACCGTCTTGGGCAACTTGAATACCTACTACAGAGAAGAACTCAGCGAACACGGCATCCCACCGACCGAGATTGAAAAGAGAGACTCGAATTATTATCTTCAAAACCAAATGGAAATCGTCAGCGACTCCTTGACGCGCCACAACTTAATACAAATGCTCTTGATAACGATCTCGCTGTTTATCATGTTTAACATTTACAACTTGATGATGAAGCGCGAAAAGACTATGGAGCAGGAAAAATTTCAAGCGGAGCGTTCCAACAAGGCGAAGTCAACTTTTCTGTCGAACATGAGCCACGACATCCACACGCCAATGAACGCAATCATCGGCTACACGAACTTAATTAAAAAGGAGCCGGGACTTCCGAAAAAGACGCGCGACTATCTCGACAAAATCGAGGCGTCGAACAATCACCTGCTCGCGCTGATAAATGACATACTCGACATGAGCCGCATTGAGTCGGGGAAAATGGAACTCGACCCGCAAAAGTCAAACCTCGTCAAAGCACTCGGCGAAGTCAGAGATTTATTCGCGACGCAAATGGAGACAAAGGGCTTGACCTTCGCCGTCAATATCGAACACGTCATGAACAAGATCGTTATGTGCGACGTGCCGCGCCTTAATCGCGTCCTGCTAAATCTGATAAGCAATGCGTTCAAGTTCACGCCGGCGGGCGGCTCGGTGACCGTGACACTTAAGCAAGTCGGCGGCAACGAGGAGAAAGGCTCCTACGAATTGCGCGTTAAGGATACGGGCATGGGCATGACGCCCGAATTTGCCAAGAAAGTTTTCGCGGCGTACGAGCGCGACAGGACTGTCAGCAACATTCAAGGCACGGGCTTAGGCATGAGCATTACCAAAAGCATTGTCGAGTTAATGGGCGGCACTATCGACGTTCAAACGGAGCTTGGCAAGGGCACGGAGTTTATCGTTAAGGTTGACTTCCCGATTGTCGACGAGCCGGAAGAGGTTGAGACTGAACAATCCGAAGCCGCGCGCGAAATTGATTTCAGCAAAGTTAAGTTGCTGTTGGTTGAAGATAATGAGGTCAACCGCGAGATTGCGTCTTTGATTTTGACGGAGTTTGGCTTTCAACTCGACACGGCGGAGAACGGCAAGATTGCTTACGAGAAAGTTGCGAACTCCAAGCCCGGCGACTTCGACGCGGTGTTAATGGATGTTCAAATGCCTGTGATGAACGGCTACGAGGCGACGAAAAAAATCCGCGAACTCACAAACCCCAAGCTCGCGCAGATTCCGATTATCGCAATGACGGCGAACGCTTTCAGCGAAGACGTGCAGGCGGCAAAAGATGCTGGCATGGACAGCCACATTGCCAAGCCGCTCGACATTCAAAAGATGATTGAGACTTTGACGGAGGTTTTGAAATAATGTGGAATGAGGAATTAGGAATTAGAAATTTTTTGGTTGGCTTGATTATGATTCTTGCAATGGCAATGAGCGGTTGCGGAGGAAAAGACTACGGGCACATGACGCACGAGGAGGCGCAAAGATTGATTGCGGCGGATCAAAATGTTATCGTCTTGGACGTGCGCAAGCCCGACGAGTACGAGAAGAAACATATCGCCAACGCCGTCTTGCTCCCGATTGAAGAGTTGCGCGAAGGAAATTTTTCCAAGTTGCCCGATAAAGAGCAGACGATTTTGATTTACTGTTGGACGGGTCGCCGCGCAGAGGACGCCGCCGCAATTCTGGTCGAGAACGGCTACACAAAGGTTTATGAAATGGGCGGCATCGTCGATTGGAAAGGCTCGGTCGTCGGCACCGACATTAATAATTAGGAATTAGGAATGAGGAATGAGTAATGAAGAAATTTTTATGCGCGTTGATGATTTTGCTTGCGGCAGTCTGCGCGGGCTGCGGCGTCAATAATCCTGCACAAGAACCCGCACCAAAACCTGTCGAACAAAAAAAGCCTGTCGAGGTCAGAAGAATTTCGCAGGAAGAGGCAATGAAAATCCTCGCGGAGGATCCCAACGCCAAGCTCTTGGATTGCCGCTTTCCAAAAGATTACGAGTTGCGGCATATTCCAAACGCAATTCATTATCCGCTTGAAGCGGCTGTCGCTGACAACTTCGAGAAAATTCCCAACAAGGACGACGTGCTCATCACCTACTGCGGCGACGGCAATCGCGGGAATTTGACGGCAAAAGTCCTTATCGAGAAGGGCTACACGAACGTCTACACAATGGGCGGCATTATCGATTGGGAAGGACCCGTTGAAGGCACCGCCGTTGAAGGCGACGCGCCGGAAAATAACAATGGTATGTAAAAAAATTGGCGGCGAGCTTTTTAGCCCGTCGCTTTTTTGTTGCCCAGTCAAAAATTTCTTTGCAGTGATATAAATCACATTGCGCCGAAAAAATTTTTGTTAAAATTTCTTGTCAAAAGGAGAGTGATAGCGTGGGAAATATTTTTAAAAAGCTAAAGTATCTTAGCCCCCTCGAACGCGGCGACCACCAGCAGATAAATAAGGGCGGGCGCGAGTGGGAAAATATGTATCGCGACCGCTGGTCGTTCGATAAATGCGTTCGCTCGACGCACGGCGTAAATTGTACCGGCTCTTGCAGTTGGAATATTTACGTCAAGAACGGGCTGGTTGCGTGGGAAAATCAAGTGCACGATTACCCCGAAACTTCGCCCGAAATGCCCGACTT
>CAMYWI010000043.1 GCA_947302675.1 uncultured Selenomonadales bacterium
GGCGTAGCCGCTTGAACTTCCTGTTCAAATGGCGAACGCTTGCGGTGCCAGCGTTCGCGGCGGGGCGTCATCCATGACGCCCCCTCTACTTTTCGACGAACCGTGATTATTTCTTTTGTTGTAGAAAATGTATTGCTGGAGAATGCCCGCGTTCGCGCCGAAAGCGTCAAAGATATTTTCGCCGCTAAAATCTTCGTCAATCGCTCGCTTAATCCAAACGTCGACGGGCGCACGATTAACGCGATGATAGGCGAACAGCGCGACGCAGTTGGCAACCTTATCGCCGACGCCACGAATTTTTTTCAGCTCGTCAACAAGCTCCTCGTCCGCAAGTTTTTCAAGCGCAGTCAAATCAATCTCGCCGCTTGAAATTTTATCCAGAGCGTCCTTGATATAATCCTTGCGATAAGCCAAGCCCAAGCCCGTCAAGTCGTCCGTGAACTCTTCGACGCGCGGGAAAAGATTAACCTCGCCGACGCGCCGCCCGAACCTCGCACAGATTTTCTCGACCGAACTCCTGATTGACGGAATATTTTTTCGCTGGCTGATTATAAAACTTATCAGCATTTCAAAGGGAGCTTGATTCAAAATGCGAATGCCCTTGCCAAACTCCGTCGCCTCGCGCAGAATTTTTTCGTAGGGCTTACTCGCCGCAAAAGTCTCAATGTCGCACCGAATGCTCGCGTAGTTCGTTTCCAAGTCAAAGTAAACTTTCCAGACGCGCTCCCAAGTCTCCGCCGCGCAGTCAACCTCAAAAACATTGTCGCCGCGCTCGCGCATGTGCAAAATATTTTCCCCGACAATAAATCTGAACAAGCCCGCCTCAACTTCGCGCGGACGAAAGCATTGCCCGCTGTCGACAATTTTTTTCAAGTCGAAGTCGTCATCAATCCTTATTTCCAAAATCTTCCCTCCCAAAAAATTTCTGTGGCGTTCACGGGAACTTTGGCGACAATCGGCAAGCCGGTCAGCTCGGCAATCATTTTCGCGTTGTCAACGTCGATTATACTTTCTGCGCGAAAGAGATTGAGTACGACGCCCCTTGTTGGAATATTTTTCGCCCGCAAATATTCCGCAGTCAAGACAGTTGCGTTAATCGCGCCAAGCCCCGCGTCCGCGACGATAATCACCGGCAAGCCAAATCTTTTAACAAGGTCAGCTAAAAAAATTCTCTGCTTATCAAAGCGCAACGGACAGATTATCCCGCCGCTCCCTTCGACAACGAGGAACTCAAATTTACTTCGCGCCGCCTCAAAATCGCGTTCAAGCACGGAAAATTCAATCGAGCGACTTTCCAACTGCGCCGCCAAATGCGGAGAGACCGCCTCTTTGTAAGCGTAGGAAACAAATTTCTCGTCGGGCAAGTTGGCAACGGTTTTCACGTGCCACGCGTCGGCAGGAAGGTTGTCAATCACTTCACCAGACGCCGCAAATTTATAGTAACCCGCGTTAATTCCCATGCCGCGTAGTTTCTTGACAATCAGAGCCGTCACAAAAGTCTTGCCAACGTCTGTGCCCGTGCCCGTCACAAAAATGCAGTCGCTCAAAGCCACAACCCCGCCTTCCGGAGCCGCAACGCCAAAATCGCCGCCATGACGCACAAGACACCGTCGGGCACCACTTGCAGGACAAAGCTGTCAATGAACAAAACATACAGCGACAGCGGCGCGTCGAGTACGTAATTTGAGACGATGTATAGCCAGCTCATGCCGATTGCGTACACTATCAACATGCCGATTAAATTCACCGCGAGAATGTTTTTGAAGTTCACGACCTCCAACGTCCTCGAAAATCTTCCGCAGAACCACGCCTGAATTATGAATCCGACCAGATAGCCGAACGTCGGCTTGAACAGATAACCGAGTCCGCCGCCCGCCGCAAAGACCGGCACGCCGAGCAAGCCCAGCAATACATACGCGCCGACCGCCAACGCTCCTAACTTTTCGCCCAAGACCAAGCCCGCAAGCAACGTGAATAAAAATTGCAGCGTGTAGAAGTCCGCGCCAATCGGTATTCTGATGAAAGTCCCAACCGTGATTAGTGCTACGAACAGCCCCGCCAAAACCAATTCGCGAACGCTCAACTTCAAAACAATCGTCCCCTTTATCTTAAAATTCTTGCTTAAGATACAGGGCACGATTTTATTTGTCAACCGCATTTTTTGAAACGGTTAATCAAAGGTTAACCGAGCGAAAACTTTCTTGACAATCTGCGCGGGCACGTCGCTTGAAATTTCAACGTCGCCGAAATTTTTCATGAGCACCCAGTTAATTTTGCCGCCGACGGTTTTTTTATCGCGCAAAGTCACTTCGTAGAGTTTATCGGCGTCGAGACCCGCGCAGGTCGTGACCATGCCGAATTTTTTTATGAGCCGCTCCAGGCGTTCGACGTTCGCGGCAGAAGTCTTGCCGAGTTCGCAACTTATCCGCGCCGCCGCAATCATGCCGATAGCGACCGCCTCGCCGTGACGATATTTTTTGTAATGAGTTTGCTCCTCGATAGCGTGCGCCGCCGTGTGTCCGAAGTTCAAAATTCTACGAAGTCCCGCCTCGCGCTCGTCTGAACTTACGACTTGCGCTTTAATCTCGCAGGAACGCTTGACGACATGCGCAAGAGTTTTCAAGTCGCGGCTCAAAATTTTCTCGGCGTTATCTTCAAGGTAAGTAAAAAAATTTTCGTCGCTAATCACGCCGTACTTGACGACCTCGCCGAGACCGGATTTAATCTCGCGGTCGGGCAGCGTCTTTAAAAAGTTCAAGTCGATAAAAACTGCGCGGGGTTGGTGAAACGCGCCGATTAAATTTTTGCCGAGCGCGTGATTGACAGCAGTCTTGCCGCCGACGCTCGAATCAACCTGCGCGAGGAGTGTCGTCGGGATTTGAATCAAGTCAATGCCGCGCATGAACGTCGCCGCGACGAAACCCGCCAAATCTCCGACAACGCCGCCGCCCAAAGCAATTATCGCGGATTTTCTGTCAAGCCCGCACTCAATCGCTCGCGTGTAGAGTTTCTCAGCCTCAGCAAGACTTTTGGAAGTCTCGCCGTCGGGAATGAAGGCGACTTCGCACGGGAAATTTTTTTCGCAGGGAATATTTTTCTGCGTGACGAGCAGAGCCTTGCCCTTGATAAAATTTTCGACGCCGTTCAAAATGTCCGCGCCGATAAAAATTTCATAGCTGTTTTTATCGAGATTGACCAAAACGCTTTCCATAAATTCAACCTCCGAATTGCCGCAAATGTCTGCAGATGTCATCGATAATTTGAATCGGCGACCAAGTTGTCGTGTCGACTTGATAATCTGCTTGGTCGTAGAATTCTTTCCGCTCCGCCAAAAGTTTTTTTATCGTCTCAAGCCGCTCGTTGCCGCCGCCGTCAAGTACGGGACGTTCGCCGCGCCGCGCAGTCCGATTGAAAATTTCTTCTGGGTCGGTCGTCAAGCAAATCATCACGCCCGAACTTTTCAGTAGCTGAAGATTTTCTTCGTCCTTAATCGTGCCGCCGCCCGTCGCTATTACTAAGCCGCGCCGCTCGCAAAGGTCTTTGACTGCCGCGCGTTCAAGCTCGCGGAAATGTTCCTCGCCGAATCGCTCAAAGATTTTCGGGATTGAAAGGTGCGCCTCGTCCTCGATTTTCTTGTCAATGTCAACGAACGGTCGCCCCAGTCGCGTCGCCAAAAGTTTTCCGAGACTTGTCTTGCCCGTGCCCATGAATCCCGTCAAGATCACGTTGTCTTTCATAAGCAAAAGTCCCTCGCCAAACGTTCACGATAATTTTTCAAGTTGGCGAGCTTGCCGCCGCCCGTCGCTATTACTAAGCCGCGCCGCTCGCAAAGGTCTTTGACTGCCGCGCGTTCAAGCTCGCGGAAATGTTCCTCGCCGAATCGCTCAAAGATTTTCGGGATTGAAAGGTGCGCCTCGTCCTCGATTTTCTTGTCAATGTCAACGAACGGTCGCCCCAGTCGCGTCGCCAAAAGTTTTCCGAGACTTGTCTTGCCCGTGCCCATGAATCCCGTCAAGATCACGTTGTCTTTCATAAGCCAAAGTCCCTCGCAAGCCGAGCGCGATAATTTTTCAAGTTGGCAAGCGTATCAATCAATGCGTCGCCACCGAATTTTTCAACAATCGCGTCCGCCGTGACAAGAGCCGCCATTGCCTCACCAACAACTTCCGCCGCCCAAATCGCGCAAGTATCCGAACGTTCTTTGCTCGCCGTCGTCGCTGTTTTCGTCGCAATGTCAACGGTTCGCAACGGTTTCATCAAAGTTGGAATGGGTTTCATCGCCGCGCGAACGATTAAATCCTCGCCGTTGGTCATGCCGCCTTCAAAGCCGCCCGCCCGATTTGTCTTGCGGAAAATTTTCCCGTCATCAATAAAAATTTCGTCGTGAACTTCGCTACCGAGCTTGCTTGCATTTGAAAAGCCGTCGCCGAGTTCGACCGCCTTTATCGCCTGAATCGACATGAACGCCGCCGCAAACTTCGCGTCAAGCTTTTTATCCCATTGAATGTGACTACCTAAACCCGCCGGTACGCCCGAAATTTTTATCTCGAAAATGCCGCCGACCGTATCGCCCGCCGCCTTCGCCGCGTCAATTCGATTTTTAATCTCAGCCTCGCCGCGAACTCCGCCGACGCTCAAAACTTCGCCCGAAATTTCGACGCCGCAAGCCTTGAGAAAAATTTTGCACAACGCGCCCGCCGCAACTCGCATTGCCGTTTCGCGAGCACTCGACCTTTCCAAAATGTCGCGAACGTCCGCGCGATTGTATTTTGCCGCGCCCGTCAAATCTGCGTGACCAGGACGCGCGTTTGTGACCTTCTCGCCGACGGGAACGCCTTCCGCACTCATGCGGTCTTGCCAATTTTTCCAGTCGCGATTCTCGACGCTTAACGTTATCGGACTGCCGAGCGTCTCGCCGAAACGAATTCCCGATAAAAATTCCACGCAGTCGCTTTCAATCTTCATGCGACCGCCGCGCCCGTAGCCGCCTTGCCGACGCTTAAGCTCCGCGTTGACGAAATCGCTTGAAACTTTGACGCCCGCCGGCAAGCCCTCCAAAATGCAAACGAGCCGCGAGCCGTGACTTTCGCCGCCGCTTATGTATCTTACTCCCATAAACTTTCCTCCTAAAAATTCAACGCGCGTTCTTTGGCCACGGCATATAAAACGAGCTCGCCTGTTTTCAATGTATTGCCGAATCCCGATGTATATTTTCTAAGATAAAAAATGTAGTCTTTGCAAATCGATTGAAGAAATTGCGGAATTGTCAAAAGGTCTTCCTTGAGATGATAAACGCAAATAGCTATAACAGGACGGTCGGCGCGAATAATTTTCTCCATTGACTTCAATAAATTTAGTTCCGCGCCTTCGATGTCGGCGTTGAGGAGCGTGCACTTGTTGCCCGCCAAAATTTTTTCAAAGTCGGTCGTCTCGTCTATCATTTGGTTAATCGGCTCGACGAGTTCGCGTTTTTCGGGCGGCAGAAGAGCGAGGTTTTTCAACATGGTGGCGTAGGTTTTATTACTGGCTTCAAATGCATAAATTTTCTTCGGATTAAAGTTCCAACTGAGATAAGAAAAAATCGTATCACCAACGAAAGCTCCGCAGTTAATCCAACACTCGCCGTCCAAATGTTTATAGAGCCGCTCATATTTACCACCGAAAAAATATTTCCAAAGCGTGGGGTTTTGTTCGCCTTTGTATAAGCAATTTTTTATTCGACTTTCAACGTAGTAATATAAAACAAGCTTGGAGCGATAATCGGCTATAAAATGTATTTGTTTAATATGTTCTCTTTGTGAGACTGATAATAGGTGATAAAGTTTCTGCCCAAGTAAACAGACAAGCTTAGCGCCATGCGTTTTTTATCTGTTTTAGAAAGCAAACAAATTTTATTCGGAATTTCTGCAGAGGGAATATTGTTGAACTGTTTTTCAAAAAAATTTTTTCTTTCTTCAGCTTTGTGATCTTCTGCGTCAACGAAAAACATTTTACGCGGTGTTTCGTCTTTGAGTAGCTCAGCGAGCGGAATAATTTCCACATCATCAACCTTTTGAAAGTCCTTCGGCAGGGCGCAAACGACTTTGTGAACGTGCAAATTCCAGCTCTTGAAAAGTCGAACATACGTGTGCAGATCGTTTTCGGCGACGATATAGACGTTTGAATTATTCATTGCGGCGAGCGCGACTTGGATTAAAAGATTTCCGGTTATCTCATAATTTTCCTCAATGCAGGTGCTTTCGAGCATCTCAAGCATTTTTTTTCTTAGCTCCAAAAGGCATTACCTCCTCTAAAAAATTAAGCCGCGCAGATTTCGGCGGCGGGTAAAACTTTTCGTGGCTTAAATCTCTTCCAAATCTTCAGGGTGTTTCTTAATGTATTCGCGGTACTTGTTGTATTCGTCTTCAAAAGATTTATCTTCCGATGCGGCGAGTTGAAAGGACATCATAGCAACTGCCATGATTCGGGCGATTTCATGCGCCTCGAAAGTTTCAACCAAGCGTGCAATGGTACGCGCCGTCTCGTCGAGTAATTCCTGGTCGTCGGCGGCAAAGCGATTCAAAAGAAGCATGTCAAACATTTGCTGTTCCAACGCCGACCAGTCCAGCGCAATGCCGGCATTAGAATGCGGAATTCGGTCGTGGACAATCAAATCGGATTCGTCGTCGCCAATTTCAGGAATATAAACTTCTTCTTCGTCTTCAAAACGCGGTCTGAGCATACACAGGACTCCCCCCGAAAAAATTATTGAAAAATACTGCGAAGATATTGTACTATAAGCGCAAGCAAAATGTAAAGTAAAGCGGAGGTCGGCTATGCAAAAAATTTTGATGGGGGTCGGAGTGTTGCTGATAGTGTTGGGAATATTCGGCGCGAGTTACACTTGGCACCACGATCACCGTGAGGCGGAGACGCTTGATAAATATGCGGCGACGGATTTTCAAGTCGGACGCGACGGCGACGGAAATTGGGAAAGTGCGACGCTTAGCCTTTGGGATTATCGTTATGACAATGCGCGGCTCCTCAACAAGGCGATTGTTTTCACGGACGGTGCCCCTTGGGAGATTGATGCGGTCACCAAGCAGACGCGCAAAGGTTGGCGCAATGAGAATAAATTGTTTTTACACTTCCCAAAGTCGAGCTTGAAGGATTTGCTTTTGGCTAAAGAAATTCGCGTGAAAATTTTTTATGACAACGGGCAATCGATTGACTTGCCGCTTGGCAAAAAAGATTTGCTTGCCTGGCAGAGGAAACTTAGATGGTAGCGGGCTGTTCTTACTTTTCTTTTGCAGTTTGAACCTACTTTTTCTTTGCTTGTCCAAAGATGTGGGCGGCGTCCATGCCGCCCCTTCTGCGTTTTCACTTTATCATTAGGAGCTCTTGTATGAATTCGTTTTTAATTGGGTTGCAATTCCTGACGAGGATTTTTGTCGTTAAGCAGAGCGTTTGGACGGAGCAAAGTTTTGGCGAGTCGGTAAAATTTTTTCCGGCAGTCGGCGCGGTGCTTGGGATTTTTTATGCGGCGATTGTCGGAGCGATAAGCTTTTTGAACTTGCCGCTGTTCACGGGCGCAGTCGGCTTTGCGACGATGATAATTTTGACGGGCGGCATACATTGCGATGGACTTATGGATTCGGCGGACGGATTATTTTCGGGGCGCGAACGCGAAAAAATTCTGGAGATAATGAAAGACAGTCGAGCGGGCGCATTCGGCGTCGTGAGCATGATTTTAGTCGCGGCGTTAGAAATTGCGACGCTGATTGAATTGGCGCGGCTGTCGACGTGGTGGCTGTGCGCGGCAATTTATTCCGCGCCGATAATTGCTCGGCTGATGATGGTCGTGACAATCGGGGCGTTCCCCTACGCGCGGCAATCGGGCATGGGCAAAGCCTTCGCGCAGTTCACGACGCGGCGCACGATAATTTTTGCGGCGGGCGAAACGATTTTGTTGTTGCTCCCGCTGATTTTAATTAGCAAAATATTTTTCCTCTGCGCGGCGGCGGCGAGCTTAGTTGCGCTTATCGTGACGATAAAATTCGCGCGTTTTTCGACAAGAAAAATCGGCGGAGTCACGGGCGACATTTACGGCGCAATTACGACGCTTGCGGAAATGTTTTTGCTGATAACTTTTTTGCTTATTGGAAATTTTTTGCGCTGAATAACAAAAATCCGACTCGACAACTTTTGCCAAGCCGGACTTTTTTTATTTCAGTCAATGAGTTTTTTAGAGGGGTGAGCAGTCTCGACAATCTCGGCGAGTTTCTCCAGGTCGCGTCCGCCTATCGACTCCATTGCCGCGAGAATTGCGCCCTCGACCAACGGGCAGTTCAGAATTTTGACGTTCTCAAGTTTTATGTCTTCAAGCACGATCTCCGCCGTCATGACCGCCGAACCCATGTCCGCGAGAATTACTACGCCGTCTTCCGAATACAGCGACTCGACGGCTGATTTTATTTTGTCGTAGCTTGTGCCGAGCGTGCCGTCCTCCATGCCGCCCACCGCCGCA
>CAMYWI010000044.1 GCA_947302675.1 uncultured Selenomonadales bacterium
CATTCGGCTCCCATCTGCGCCCGTAACGAACTTCGACGACGCCAGGTTGTGAATAAAGAGCCGTGATTTCGTAGCCCGACTTTTTGGGAACATACAGCGGGATAAACTTAGCGGCTTGCGCAACTTCGGCGAAGTTATTGTAGATGATTTTTTCGTCGGGGATTGTGACGGGCGCGGTAGCTTGAGGCGCGGTTGACGAATTAGGAATTGTAGTTTGTTGCGGCGCGGGCGTAACGGTCGGCGCAATTATCAGCGGCTCTTCCGGCTCAATTATCGGCTCAGCGGGGTCAATAATAATCGTCGGTTCGTTTCTGCGCGGCTTATCGGAATTTTTTTTACTCTCGGCAAGTTTGCGCTCATTAGCCTTTTCTTTTTCCTTGCGCGTCTGCTTGAGCTTTTTTTTGCGCTCCTTAATCTCTTTGTCAGTCTCCTGCGATTTTTCGGTAGAAATGCTCTCGGTCAGCGCGGGATTTATTTCGTCGAGACGTTCGCTTTCGCCAGACCTTTCTTGCTCCGCCGCTATCAGTGCCAAATCTTTATCTTCTTCCGCCGCCTGAACCGCGCACGGAATTTGTATCGCCGCCAAAATCATCAGCAACGCGATTTTCTGTTTGAACTTCAAAAATATTCCTCCTCGTTGAACGTAGAATTTTCCGCCGCGCCGATTATAATTCATAACAGCCCTTATCGCAACGAAAAAGGCGGAAACTTTCGCCTCCGCCCTTGCTGATTTTTTTAACGGAATAAATTTCTTCATATCTCACCTCCCTATTGCAAGTGCTTGGTGGGCACCGCAAGAAATTTTGTTGCCGAGCAAGATGCGGGGACATCCCTTCGGCTTTGTGGCGTTTATGTTGTTTTAATGGAGTTAACTTGATTTGGTCTGATTCTATTTGATAATGCTTAGAAAATCATTAGAACCGAATTAAATTTTTTATCAAAAACTTTTGCTTGAACTGCGCCTAACTGTAGCAGAAAACATTTTCCTTTGCAAGCTAAAGTTCAAATTTTTTTCACGGCGGCAAAAAAATATTGTATTCAAGGCGGCGCGGGCTTGAAATTATTTAGCGTGACGAATATAATTGCAAAAGTTTTTTAAGCCAGTTTGAAAGGATGAATTTAAGTGGCAAACGTCGACAAGGAAGCACTCGCCCTGCACAAAGAAAATCACGGCAAGCTTGAAGTCAGGAGCAAAGTTCCGCTCAAGACTAACAAGGATTTGACGCTTGCATACACGCCCGGCGTCGCGGCTCCCTGTCTTGAGATTAAAGACGATTTCAATAAAATTTACGACTATACCAATCGCGGAAACCTGGTCGCGGTCGTCACGAACGGCACGGCAGTTTTAGGCTTGGGCGACATTGGCGCGGGCGCGGGTCTCCCCGTCATGGAAGGCAAGGCGATTTTGTTCAAAGGTTTTGCCGGCGTCGACGCCATTCCCATTTGCCTCGACACAAAGAGCGTTGACGAGATTGTCAAGACAATTCAGCTTATGGCTCCGAGTTTCGGCGGCATTAACCTTGAGGATATCAAGGCTCCCCAATGCTTTGACATTGAACACGCGCTTAAAGATTCTGTCGACATTCCCGTTTTCCACGACGACCAACACGGCACGGCGATTGTCGTCGCGGCGGCTCTGATTAATGCGCTCCGCCTCGTCGGGAAAAAGTTCAGTGAGATAAAAGTCGTCGTCAACGGCGCGGGTGCGGCGGGCATGGCGATTACCTATCTGATTCAAAAAATGGGGGCGCATGACGTTCTGCTGTGCGACTCGACCGGTGCGATTTATCAAGGACGCGGCAAGGGCATGAATCCTTACAAAGATCAAATTGCCGCCGTCACGAACTTTGACAAAGAGGCTGGACAACTCGTTGACGTAATTCACGGCGCGGACGTTTTTATCGGCGTTTCGAAGGCTAATCTTCTCACGCCCGAAATGGTCAAGATGATGAACCGCGACGCGATTATTTTGGCAATGGCGAATCCTGTACCCGAAATTATGCCCGATGTGGCAAAGGCGGCGGGTGCTCGCGTTGTGGCAACGGGGCGCAGTGACTTTCCTAACCAAGTCAACAATCTGCTTGCCTTCCCCGGCATTTTCAGAGGTGCACTTGACGTTCGCGCGACCGATGTCAATGAGGAAATGAAAATCGCGGCGGCTTATGCGATTGCCTCGCTCGTCAGCGAAGACGAACTCAACGAAGACCACGTCATCACGACGCCTTTTGATGAGCGCGTTGCTCCGACTGTCGCGGCGGCTGTTGCCAAAGCGGCTCAAGAATCGGGCGTCGCTCGCAATATGAATATTACTCCCGAACAAGTCGCGCAACATACCCGCGACCTTTTGGCTAAATTATAAAACTGTGCTCGTAGCTTAGAGGATAAAGCGTCAGCCTCCGGAGCTGAAGAACGCGAGTTCGAGTCCCGCCGAGCACACCAACTAAAAAAATTCAGCGGTTCCGATAATCTCGGAGCCGCTTTACGTTTATTTCAAAAAACCGTTGATGATTTGTTCTTCCGCCTCTTTTTCCGTCAAGCCGAGCGTCATTAACTTTATCAGTTGCTCGCCCGCGATTTTCCCGATTGCCGCCTCGTGAACAAGCATTGCGTCGACGTGATTCGCCTCAAGCGACGGCACCGCCAAAATTTTTCCGTCGTCCATGATTATCGAGTCGCACTCCGTGTGCCCGTGACAAGCCGCATTGCCGACAATGCACAAGTCCAATTTTTGAAAGGATTTTTCTTTGGCAACAGAGCGCGACACGACATCCGCCTTTGAGTTTTCTCCGTTAAGCGAGACGTGATAGACGCTCAACGCTTGCTGTTCGCCGTGCGTCATCAATCTTTCGCGGACAAAAAGTTTCGCCTCCGCCTGCAAAGTCGCGAGCGTCTTTCTGTTGGTCGAGTCGACGCCCTTAATCTGAACCATTTCCATTTCCATAACGCTGCCCGCGTCGAGATTAACTTCCGTGACGGGATTAAGAATCCGCTTGCCCGCGCCCGTGCCCGAACCGTAATGTTTTTCGACGTACTTAACTTTTGAATTCTTGCCGACGAAAAATCTGTGCACGCCGTCATGTTGCGAATCCTGCACGCCGCAATTATCAATGCCACAACCCGCGACAATCACCACGTCGCAATTCTCGCCGACAAAAAAATCATTGTAAACGACCTCGCTCAAGCCGCTCGCGCTCAGCACAACGGGAATGTGAACGCTCTCATTGACTGTGCCCGGCTTTATATGAATGTCAATGCCGCTCTTGTCTTCCTTTGAAGAAATTTCAATGTTCGCGCTGTTGTTGCGACCGGCGAGCTTGCCGTTGACGCGGAAGTTGTACGCGCCCGACGGCACCTTGTGCAGGTCGGCGACCTCGCGCAGTATTCGCTTTTGTATTTCGTCAAACTTGAACATAATTTTCTACCTCAACTTGTCACACACGCTTGAAATTGATTTCGTCCCGATAATCGCGGGCAAGACCTGCGCGGCGTCGCCCTGCCGTTGAATCCTGCCGTTCGCGAGGACAATAATCTCGTCGGCAATGCTTATCAGCCGCTCCTGGTGCGAGATTATGATTATCGAACTGTTGCGAATTTCGCGGCGCATCTTCTCAAAAATTTTTATCAAGTTTTGAAAGCTCCAAATGTCAATGCCCGCCTCCGGCTCGTCGAAGATTGTCAGCTTGGTTTGCCGCGCAAGAATCGTTGCGATTTCAATTCGCTTGAGTTCGCCGCCAGAAAGTGAGGCGTTGACTTCGCGGTTGATATAATCCTTCGCACAAAGCCCGACCTCCGAGAGATATTCGCAAGCGGTTGCTATCGTCAACTTCTTCTTTGACGCGAGCCGCAACAAGTCGAAAACTTCCAAGCCTTTGAACTTGACGGGCTGTTGAAAGGCAAAGCCAATCCCCAAGTTCGCGCGTTCCGTGATATTTTTGTCGGTAATGTCTTCGCCGTTGAAAAAAATTTTGCCGCTCGTCGGCTTTTCAATTCCCGCGATAATTTTCGCCAGCGTCGACTTGCCGCCGCCGTTCGGTCCGGTTATCACGATAAATTTTTGGCTGTCGACCTTTAAATTCAAGTCGCTCAAAATCTCGACCGAGCCGCCGCCGTCTTCGACCGAGAAGGAAATATTTTTCAGCTCAAGCATAAAGTTCTCCTTAAAAATTTTTTACATATTCCTCTTGGCAAATTTCTGGTCGCGGAATTTTTTATCGCTCTCGCCCTTGTTTAGGATTTTGTCAACATACTTGTTGATATCTTTCGAGATAAGCTCCGCCGACTTTTCCACCGAGTCAACGTAGGCTTCCTTCCAAACGTCGCTGTAACTTTTTTTATGGGGTTTGTGGTGTTTAACTGCCACGCCAACGAAATTTCTTTGCCAGAGGATTTTTCCCGTCTCGACGCTGATAAATTGCATGTTGACGACGGTATTCAGCGCAGTGCGTCTCACGTCGAGAAGACTTAAAAGCCCAATGCCCATACCAACTTCGTCGAGAGTTTCGGCGCGACTGCTTGAATCAAAGCCCACCAATGCAAGCGTACCGCTCGTGTAGTTGACTATCGAGTTAAAAACTTTGTCCGGAATATCCGTCACACCCAGCGCAAGCACTTCGCAACGAACGACATAATTCACGCCGAGATTTTCATAAAGCTCCGCGTCGAAATTTTCTGGCGTACTCTTGGCAACGGGCAACTCCATTGCGCCGAAAACCAACAGCTCGCCGAGTTCCTCTGCAGAAAAATTTCCCGCGTCGATTTCTGCAGGGAATTTCGTATCGACGACGTTCACGAGATTTTTCTTGACGAGTTCTTCGCCTAAAAATTTTTCAAGATAAGCCGCCGTGCCGAAGTCTTTATGCCGCGAATTGTCCTCAACCTCGACCGCAACATTTATCTGCGCCGCCGCCGCGCCCTGCAAGCTCAGCAGAATCATAAAGCACATCAGAAAAAATTTTTTCACCTTATCGCCTCCAAAAGTTTTGTCGATAATAGCAAAAAAAAATCCCCGCGACAATACGCGGGAAATTTTTTATCGCAAGATTTTGACGAATGCCGTTTCGACTTCGCGAATATAATTTGCTGAATCCATCAGCGGAGATTTTTTCATCATGCCGCGCAGAGTTCGCCGCAAAATTTTTAACAAATCCCAATCGCCTGACAAAGCGACTGCTAGATTGATATAATCGTCGTAGGAATTGACCGCCAACTCCTCAATCCCGATATTTTTTAAAATGCTAAGACCAAAGCGCGTCCCGTGCCGCGAGCCATAAAGACTGACGACTGGCACGCCCATATACAACGCCTCGCAAGTCGTCACGCCGCCCGTGTAGGGGAAAGTGTCAAGCGCAATGTCAACGTCGTCATATTCGCGAAGATATTCAGTCGTGAACCCGCGCAACTCCACTCGCGAAGTGTCAATACCGACGCTCCGCAATCTGCCGCGAGCAAAATCTCTGCCGCTTTCCGTGCTAAAAATGTAGTTCTTGAGAATCAAGCGGCTGTTCGGAACGGCGTCCAGAATTTTTTTCCACGCGCTCAACATCGAATCCGTCATCTTGCTAAACTGATTGAAACTCCCGAACGTCACGAAATTTTTCTGCAGACAAGGCGGGCTAGCAACTTCCAAGTTAGTCGTCGCCTCAAAGCAAATGTGACTACTCGGCAAGCGGAGTAATTTCTCCGTGAAAAAACTCTCGTCGCCCGCGCAGGTCTCGTCCGTCAAAAAGTAGTCAAAGCAGTCAAGCCCCGTGCTGTTCATGTAGCCGACGCCGCTGATTTGAATCGTCGCGGGACGATACGCCGCCACGCGCAACCTATTGCCCGACGTGTGACCCGATAAGTCAAACAAAATATCAATCTCGTCGCCGCGAATCAATTCAGCCGCTTGAGCATCATTGAGTTTGGAAATGTCTCGCCAGTTCTCGACCGTAGTTTTAACCTGCTCGGTGACGGCGTCAAAACCTCCTGTCGCCGAATAACAGTAAGTCTCGAAAAAATTTTTATCAAGGTCGCGAATCAAAGCCCACGCCCAATTCATGACGGGGTGAATACGAAAATCCGCCGACAAAAATCCGACGCGAATTTTTTTGTGCGCATAAAATTTTTTCGGGTAGGGCGCGACGTCCGTCAGATATTTTTTGTAAGTGACGTAGAGCTGTTTGAAGTCGGCGGCATAAAATTTTTCGGAGGCATTAGCCGCCAAGATAGCGTTGCTTATTTCGTTGCAAGCCTCGATATTGTTTTTGGCGGTCTCGCCCGCCAAGCGCAAAAGCTCCGCCGCCGACTCCGCCATTCCTAATTTTGAACTCGCCATGCCTAACAGGTTCAGCGCGTCCGACAGGAAAATTTTTTCGTCAGGCGATTCGATTTCAAACAGCGGCAAAATTTTCTGCGCGAATAAAAATAATTCGACGTTCTTGCCCTGTTCACGAAGGATATACGCCTCAAGCAGGAGCGGCTTTTTCCATTGCGGCGCGAGCCGTTTTACTTCGTCGAGAATTTTCAATGCCGTCTCGAAATTTTTTGCTTTGTAATGCGCGAGAGCCGCCGCGTATTTTTCTATAGCGTCCATAATTTATCACACCGTCGGAACTTTTGGGAGCACTTGATAAAAACAGGGACGCTCGCCGCGATTGAAGTCACTGTCTTTGTTGACGAGGCGAATTTGAATTGCCTCCATGCGCAAACTCGCGCCCGCCGAGCCGGCAGGTTCGCCGTTCTTCGCCCAACCGAGCCAGCCAACATTTTCCACATGCGCCCGATAATACACGTCGTAATATTGCTCCGTGCGCCCAGTCAGTTGAATTCTGATAGCCTCCATGCGCAGATTTTTATCGACCGTGCCCGCGACGCCGCCCGCATAAACCCAATCTTGCCAGCCGTAATTCTGAACGTGAGCACTGTACTTTATGCCGCCGTTAAAATTTATAATCAGAGCCTCAAGGCGTTTGGCTTGCATGACCGTGCCGGCGACCTCGCCCTCTTGACGGCTTTCATCCAACCGTTGCCCTCGACGTTCGCTTGATAGCTGAAATTATCTTGCGCCGAGACGTTTTGCGCGAAGAAAATCAGCGTCGCCAAGAGCCACGCCGCAAAAATTTTTCTGAGCATTTAAATCACCCTATCAATAACGCCCGTAGCCATATCTGCCGCGTTCGCGTTCACGCTCGCGGTTGTCACGGTCGCGGTCATAGCGGTTGCGTTCGTAATCTTCGTAGCGGTCATAATCGTCGCGGTCGTAACTGCTGTTGCCCTTCCTGACAATTCGGATTTGCAAAGCCTCAAGCCTAAGCTCGCGACCAACGGTGCCCGCCGGTTCGCCATTTTTAACCCAACCTTGCCAGCCGTAATTCTGAACATGCGCCCGATAAAGCACATCATAATTATCTGCGGCGCGACCGGTGAGGCGAATTCTGATAGCCTCCATGCGGCGACTTTCGCCGACCGTGCCCGCGACACCGCCCGAATACGTCCAGCCCTGCCAGCCGATATCCTGAACATGCGCGTTGTATTCAATGCCGTCCGAGAAATTTATAACAATCGCCTCAAGGCGTTTGCCCTGATCGGTGGTGCCGGCAACTCTGCCGTCGCCGACGGGGTGCATCCAACCAATATCCTGAACGCTCACTTGATACGTTAAGCGCGAATCGGCGGAGACGTTTTGCGCGAAGAAAATTATCGCCGTCAAAATCACCGTCGCGAAGATTTTTCTAATCATTTTGATCTCTCCTTTAATGCTCGTTCAATGTCGCGTTGGGCGGATTTTTCGTGGAGCGCGGCGCGTTTGTCGTAGTTATGTTTGCCGCTCGCCAATGCCAGCTCCAACTTCGCCCGTCCTTTTTTGAAATAAATTTTTAGCGGCACGAGTGTAAATCCTTTCTCGCGCGTCTTGCCGAAGAGCTTTAGAATTTCTTTTTTGTGCAGGAGCAAGCGGCGGCGTCTCAACGGCTCGTGATTGAAAATATTTCCTTGCTCGTAGGGGCTAATGTGCATGTGCTCGATAAAAACTTCGCCGTCCTTAACTTCGGCGTAGCTGTCGCGCAGATTTGCCTTGCCCGCCCGCAAACTCTTGACTTCCGTCCCTTTTAACTCAATACCCGCCTCGTAAGTCTCGTGGATAAAATAATCGTGGCGAGCCTTCCGATTTTCGCACGCAATTTTTATCTCTTCCTTCATACGAATCACCTCGCCGCAATAATAACAACCACGCCGCCTTTTTGCAAATTAAAAATCCCTTAGCTTGCGCCAAGAGAAATTTCTTTACAGAATTTTTTTGAAAGCCGCTTCGACCTCGCGGATATAATTTTGCGAATCCATAAGCGGCGACTTTTTCATCATGTCTCGCAAAGTTCGTCGCAGAATTT
>CAMYWI010000045.1 GCA_947302675.1 uncultured Selenomonadales bacterium
CTTCTGGGAAAAAATAATTCAGCAAGACGGCAATGAAAGTTATCGCCGAGGAAAGCAGAATCCCATTGACGGGCACGCGGCGGCTTGAGAGCTTAGATAAAAATCGCGGAGCGTTGCCGGTCTGCGACAGGCTGAACATCATGCGCGAAGTTGAATAAATCGCCGAGTTGTAGACGCTAATCGCCGCCGTCAGCACGACGAAATTTAAAATGTTTGCGGCGGCAGAAAATCCCGCGTTGCTGAAAATCTGCACAAAGGGACTTGCGTCCTTGCCGACTTCATTCCAAGGCCACAGCGTCATCAGGACAATCATCGTGCCGACGTAGAAAATCAAAATGCGGTAGATAACTTGGTTGATTGCGCGCGGGATTGTCTTGTCGGGATTTTCAGCCTCGCCCGCCGTGATTCCGATTAGCTCAATGCCGCCGAAACTGAACAGCACCGGCACAATCGCAAGAGCCATTCCCCAAAGCCCGTTCGGGAAAAAGCCGCCGTGATCCCAGAGGTTGGAAAAATTTTCGGGGAAAGGTTCGGGGTCGGTGAATATATAGTACGAGCCGAGCAAGATCATTCCGATTATCGCGGAGATTTTTATAGCCGCCATCCAGAATTCAATTTCGCCATACGCGCTGACCGTCACGAGATTTATCGCCGTGATAATCACGAGGCACACGAGCACGCCAATCCATTTGGGCAAGTCGGGGAACCAGTAAGCAAGATAAATCGAGACGGCAGTAAGCTCCGCCATACTCATAACCATGTAAACGAACCAATAATTCCAACCCGCCAGAAAGCCTGGAAATTCGCCCCAATATTTTGCGGCGTAGTAACTGAACGAACCGCTGACCGGTTCTTCAACCGACATTTCGCCGAGCATTCGCACGATAAGAAAAATAACAATCCCGCCGATTAAATAGCTCAGCGAGACGGCGGGACCTGCCATAGAAATTGTGGCGGTCGAGCCGTAGAATAAGCCCGTGCCGACCGCCGTACCCAGCGCGATCATTTGCAGGTGTCGATTCTTCAAGCCGCGCTGTAAATTTTTTTCTGCCATAAAACTTTCACCAAACCTCATCGGGATAACGCAAGTTCCAATTTTTCCTCAGCGCAGTCATAATGTCCATAACGTCTTTGGAAAAGTTGAGTTTCATAGCGGAGGCGTCGCCGCTTTTAATCGCGTGTTCCATGTCGCTGAGTTCGTAAAAGAGCGCGTCGGCTTTGTCGCCCGCAAAAATTTCTTCAACCGCACCCGTCTCCGCGTCAACGAAAATCGCCTTATCCGCGCGGGGATATTCCATAATCTCAATGTAGCCGCGCTCGCAACTTATGACGGCGCGTTTAGGTTGCTTGGAGTGCATGGAGAGCGCGACGGTCGCCATTTGCCCGCGCGGATTTTTTAAAAGAATCGTCGAGAATTCGTCGGAGCCGGTCGGCGAGGGGTGCCATTGACTTAAAATTTCGGTCGGCGTCTCAGTCATGAACGAACGCACAATCGACAGCGCGTAAACGCCAATATCGAGGAGTGCGCCGCCCGCCAAGTTGAGGTTGAAAAAACGGTTGCGCATGTTGTATTCTTTGAAACTGCCGAAGTTGAGCGTCATGATTTGAACTTTGCCGAAGTCGCCGCGCGAAATTCTTTCCAAAAGATTTTTGTAAAGCGGCATGTGCCAAATCGTCATTGCCTCCGCGAGGACAAGATTTTTTTCGGCGGCAAGCGCAATCATCTCGTCGAGTTCGCGGTTATTGAGCGTGATAGACTTTTCAACAAGCAAATGCTTGCCGTTTTCGAGAGCGCGTTTCATAAATTGGTAATGGGTGTTGTGCGGCGTGGTCAGATAAATCACGTCAACTGCTTTGTCGGTAAAAATTTCGTCGATGTTGTCGTAAATTTTGGCGACGTTGTACTTTTCGGCGAAGGCAACGGCTTTATCGTGCGTGCGGTTGGCTACGCCGTAAAGAGTTTTGCCCTGCTTGCGGAGAGCCTGCGCCATTTCGTTGGCAATGACGCCGACGCCGAGCACCGCCCAGTTTAAATTCCTGTCCATAAAAATTTCCTCACTGAACCAAAATGTCTTTAAACATGGAAAGAATTTCTTGCCCGTAATATCTGCCGGGCACAGCCCAACGCCCGTTCAAATCCTGCCACGTGCCGAGAGTTCGCGAGCCGTAAGCTTGACGAACGATGCCATAGCGCGGGTCGACGATAGGCAAAGTCGGGCGGCGCGTCGAAGAATAGGCGAGCAAGTGTTGAATGTGCGCACGAACTCCAAGTTGCGGTGTCGCGAAAAATTCTCCTCTTACACCGCCGCCGGTCGTACCGAGTCCGCAGAAATTATTCTGTTCGGGAATAACGTCGCCGCCGTAGCGGAAGAAACCCGTCTCCTTGAGAGCCTGCGCGAACGCAACGTCGGGACGAATACCCTCGCGGCTACCTTCCTCGTAGTAGTAGGCGACAATTTCTTCGGCGGAAACTTTCAAGTTGGGGTGAGGATTGTTGCGCAGGAGATATTTGACGCATTGCTGTTGCGTGGCAATGGGCGTGCCGATAATCGAGGTGTCGGCGGTCGAAAGGGTCGGTGTCACAAAAATATTTTGCGGCACGTCGAAATAATCATCAACAAGTTCAACGTCATCGGGAATGCTGAACATTTGCATTGTCTCGGAGACACGTTCGCGCAGTGTCGGCAGTTTTCGTTCAACGGATTTGGTCTCGACTTTGGGATCATGAATTCTGGCGTCCGTTGTCATGGGGATTGAAAATGCGAACGCGCCGAGCATCGCCGCCGCAACGAGTCTCCTTATCTTACAAAATTTCATAAGAACACCTCACGGTACAGAATTTTTTCATGAATTATTATCTGCCGCGAAGTATACACCAATTAAGATTTGTTTGCAAGGAGGGAAAAAAATTGGCGGTCGGGATAATCGCGGAGTACAATCCGTTTCACTTAGGACATGCGCACCAAATTTCCGAGATAAAAAAAGTCAGCGACGCGGAGATAATCGCGGTGATGAGCGGAAGTTTCACGCAACGAGGCACGCCCGCGATTTTAGATAAATGGACGCGGGCGCGGCTTGCAGTTTTGGGCGGCGTGGATTTGGTAATTGAATTGCCGTTCGTGAAGGCGGTCAGGAGTGCGCAGGACTTTGCACGCGGCGGCATAAAAATTTTGGAGAGCTTGGGCGTCGTCGACACGTTGGCATTCGGCGCGGAGGTCGCTGATTTGGAGAAGTTAAAGTTTGCGGCGGCGGCGTTCAAGGAAAAATTCTTTACAGAAAAACTTCATGCGCTGATGTCGCAGGGCGTCTCGTACGCGGCGGCAGTCACGAAAATTTTAGCGGAAGTCACGGGGCTTGACGAAAAACTTTTGCGACAGCCGAACACAATCTTGGCGATAGAATATCTGCGAGCGTTGCCGGAAACAATTTCGCCGCTGTTGATAAAGCGGGTCGGGGCGGCTTACGACGACTTGACACTTCAAGAAAAATTTTCGAGTGCGTCGGCAATTCGGGCGGCAGTTTACTCTGAAAAGCCGGCGTGGGAAAAAATTTCGGAGCAAGTTCCCGACGCGACTTTGAAGGCACTTCTCGCAGAAAAATTTTTGGTCAACGAGAACTTTTTATTCCGTCCGATAATCGCAAAGCTTTTGACTTCCCGCGCAGAGGACTTGCGAAAAATTTACGGCATGACGGAGGGCTTGGAGTTCCGATTATTAAACGCGACGGCAAAAAATTTCTCGGAACTTGTAAAAGTTTTGGTTGGGCGCAGGTACACGGCGAGCCGAATCCGACGACTGCTCCTGTATTTTTTATTGAACGTGACGGCGGAAGACATTGCGGAGCTTGACGCGGCGACGTGCCTAAGAATTTTGGCGTTCAACGAGCGCGGGCGAACCTTGCTGAAAAAAATCTCCGCGCCGACAATCACAAAGCTTACAAAGCATTTGAATCGCCGAGATATTTTTATGCGCAAAAGAACTTTGGAGCCGTATCAAAAAATTTTGCTGTACGACGTGCTGTCGACGAATCTGCGCGGACTTTTATTCGAGCCGCCGCAGAAAGGCAATTCGCAATTCGTAATGCTTAATGCGTAATTGTAACGGGTTATCGAGACGCAGAAGGGCGCGCATGGACGCGCGCCCAACACGCCACGTTTCAACAGGATGTTGAAGTGGCGACGCCCTTTTCTTTTGCTTACTTTTCTTTTGGGCGCAGCAAAAGAAAAGTAAGTTTAACCTCGCCTTTCTGGTAAAAGTCATAGTGCTTTGCTATAATGTGCAAAAATTTTTCGAGGGGTTTGTAATGAAAAGAAGTGTCACGCCGACAATCGAAGGCGGCTTGCTGGTTGCGATAACGGTAATTTTGGGACTGGTTGCGGTCTACGTGCCGCTAATCGGGATGTTGGTCGAATTTTTCTGCGCGACGCCGCTAGCAGTCTTGACGGCGCGGCAGGGCGCGGGCAAGGGCTTGAGCGCACTCGTCGTCACATTTATTTTGCTGTCAATGCTAATCAGCCCTGTGCTCGCCGTGCGGCTTGTCTTGAGCTTTGGCATTTGCGGAGTAATCTTAGGCTGGTGCGTGAGGAAAAATTTCGACGCGGTAAGAATTTTCTTCGCGACATTGGTCGTCGCCTCCGCCGCGCAGGTTTTATCGCTTGGCTTGTTAATCGCGGTCATGGACATTGACTTAATCGAAACGCAACTTGAAGTCGTGCGCGAATCCTTCGACGAGTCGTTCAACCTTTATGAGGAAATGGGCATTGAGCAAGAGCGAATCGGCGAGGCGAAAGGACAAGTCGAACCGGTTTTGCAAATGCTGGCGTTCTTAATGCCGACGATTTTCATGCTGACCGCGCTGATAAACGCGGTGGCAGTCTACCTCACGGCGCAATGGATCTTCCCGAAACTGCAAATGAAAATCCCGAAGTTGCCGCCGTTCGCGCAGTGGAAGTTACCGTCGCTGTTCTTCTACACGGCAATAATCGGCGGGCTTGGACTGTACTGGGGTTTCACGCGCGGCTGGACAGAGATTTACGAAGTCTCGCTGAACCTGCTGATAATCTCAATGATAATCGGGCTTGTGCAAGGGCTTGCGCTGTTGTCGTTTATCTTCGACCGCTACAAGTTTTCAAAGTTCGTGCGACGGTTTTTGTACGTGATTATAATTTTGAATATGTTCCTGCTCCAACTCGTGGCGATAACGGGCTTGCTCGACATGCTCTTTGATTACAGGAAAAAATTCTTCGAGGGGAGGAAATGACTTGCAGAATAATTGTTCGGAAGGTCACGAGGTGCCGCGCAATTTATCTGCGTGGCCCGACGCCGTGATAAATTTATCGGTCATGCTGGTAATGGTCGTGATAATCACGCAGTACAACAAAATTTTGGGCGCAATGGCTTTTTTGGTGTTGGCAATGCTGACGTGGTTCGCTCGCGTTCGACAAAGAGACAGGAAAGAAAAATTCCGCGAGTACGCCGAAAACGTCATCGGAAATTTCAACGACATGATGTATTACGCCATGACAAAGTTGCCGGACGGAATAATGGTTGTGGACGACGCGGGGCGGCTCCAATGGTGCAACGCCGTCATGCAGGAATTTTCCGACGCAATTCCTCAGCAGGGCATGGACGTTGAGGAATTTTGGGAAGGCTTGATACCGCAGGAAATTTTATCTCTCGAACCAAAAGGCAATGAACCTGCGCCGACGGAAGGCGAATACCGCGTTAAATCGTTGCGGCGCAGAACAAATGCGGACGGCGAAGTCGAGGAGTACTACAGATATTTTTTGGTGAAGTATCGGCACTTGCAGGCGACGGCGGATTATTCGCGCATGGTCGTTTTGTTCGCGCGAGAGACGACGCCTTACGAGGAATTAAAAATCGAATACGCGCAAAGCCGCACGTCAATAATCTATGTGCAGGTCGATAACTACGACGAAGTTACGCAGGGACTCAGCGAGGCGGAGGCAACTTCGCTTATGCTCTCGGTCAGCGAAATTTTGGAAGAGTGGGTTGCGTCGCTTGCAGGATTTATTCGGCGCGTGTCGAGTGATTTATTTATCGTCGTGTTGGAGCGGCGAGCGTTGGACTTGGCGATAAGCAAAAAATTTATCGTCCTGGACAAAATCCGTCAGCTCGTCAACAAACACCAACTGCAAGTCACGTTGTCAATGGGGGCGTCGGCGGCAGATAAACCTTCCGACGAACAATCGATAGGCGAACTCGGCACAAAGGCAATGGCGGGCTTGAACTTGGCATTGGCGCGAGGCGGCGATCAAGTTGCGGTCAACACGGGCGACAAAATGCAATTCTTTGGCGGCAGAGCAAAGGCGGTCGAGAGAAATACTCGCGTCAAAGCTCGCGTCATGTCTCATTCACTGCGCGACTACATGGAGGCGGCGGACGAAATTTTTATCATGGGTCACACGCGCGAGGACTACGACGCCTTCGGGGCGGCGGTCGGCGTCGCGCTCATGGCTAAAAATCTCAACAAGCCCGCGCATATCGTCCTTAGCACGTGGCTTGATAGCGTCGAAAAAATTATTGAACTCCTCGACAAAGACGACGGCTACAAAAAGCTGTTCGTCAGCGCGAACGAAGTCAGCCTTTCCACGTCGCTTGAGCCGCTCTTGATTGTCGTCGACACTTTTATTCCACACCTCGTCGCCGCGCCCGCCTTGCTTGAGAAAATTAAAAAGGTCGTCGTGATTGACCACCACCGCCGCAGTGAGAACACAATTAAAAATCCGTCGCTGACTTATCTGGAGCCTGGCTCCAGTTCGACGTGCGAAATGGTTACGGAACTTTTAATGTACTTCGACGATAAGATTCGCATTGGAAAGTTGGCGGCGACGGCGATTTATTCTGGGATTGTTGTCGACACGAAAAACTTTTCGATAAATGCGGGCGCGAGGACTTTCGAGGCGGCGGCTTATCTTCGCAGGAGCGGAGCGGATCCTGTCGCCGTGAACTATCTTTTCAAATCGGACTACGAAACGACGGTCTCGCTCGCCAAGACAAAGGCGCAGTCGGAGTACTTCGAGGGCGGGCTTGTCGTCTCCTACATTGACAAAATCATTCCGAACATTCAAGCCATTGCGGGGCAAGCGGCGGACTCGTTGCTTAGAGTTGAGGGCGTGCGCATGACGATTATCCTTTTCCAAATGAAAAGCGACACGGTTGGGATAAGTGCGCGGTCGAGCGGCGACTTGAACGTTCAAGTTATCATGGAGAAATTCGGCGGCGGCGGTCATCAAAACGTTGCGGGCGCACAGGTCCGAAATATTTCCCTGCTTGACTTGAAAAATTCTGTTGTGGAGGCGGCTCGCAAATACATTGCCGAGAACGACACGCCCGCCGACAAGTAAAATTTTCTTTGCAATAGGAGAACTCTCATGTACAACATAAAAAATATCGAAAACCTCGTCCAAGCTTACATTGTTAAAAATTTTAGAGAAGAAGTAAAACCTCAAGCCGAAACCGTAACTATGCAGGGAGCTTTCGGGAGCGAGGAGCTTGATAAAATCGATTTCCTTAAACTCTTGGCTCAAGCCCGAACTGGCAAAGAAACTTTTTCCGAAATGCTCCTGCACCTAATCAAAGAGAGCGGCGAGAAAAATTCTACGATTTACACTCGCGCCAACATTGACCGCAGACATTTTTCCAAAATTGCTAACGACCCCGACTACAAGCCCAGCAAGCAAACGGTTCTTGCCTTCGCTATTGCTCTCAAGCTCGATTTTGAGAAAACGACGGATTTGCTTGCCGTCGCCGGTTTCACTCTCAGCAATGCCAATCTCTCTGATATTATCGTTTCCTTTTTTATCGAGTACAAAATCTTTGATGTGGATTTGGTTAATCAGATTCTCTACAAGTACAATCAGCCTTTGCTCGCCGGTTAAGTTTAAACGAAATGTCGCATGGCTTGCGACATTTTTTTTTTGCAACCGTTTAAAATCTTATGGGGAGAAAAAAAGTTGATACTGACAGTGATAAATTTCTAACGTACGTCAAAACACGGAAAGTAAAAACATGCGATAATTAGAAACAAAAACGGGACGTGGTTTAATGTCAGTTTTGTTAGAAGAGAAACGACTTTTAATCGGCTTGAACATAAGTTACTACAGGCGAGCGCGTCACATGACGCAAATTGAACTGGCAGAAGTCTTGAACATAAGTAGCAATTATTTATCGCAAGTTGAACGTGGTTACAAATCACTGTCGCTCGACAAACTTTTGGAATTGGCAGCGGCATTGAAGGTTGACGAGAAAGATTTACTCGACTTCAGCAAGATGTCTCTTTTGGCTTGAAAGGTGGAGGATTTTAT
>CAMYWI010000046.1 GCA_947302675.1 uncultured Selenomonadales bacterium
ACTCGTCCCTTACACCAATACTCCCGCGACTGCCAATCAAACTGTTTCCAAAGCTGTCCAGTCGTCGGATCAATCATCCGATAAAACAAAAGTTCAAGCCGTTGCCGAGAATTTACGTTGGAAGTTGGAAGGCAGAACGTTGACGGTTGGCGGCGTACTCGAAATAAAAGATTATTCTCGCGAAAATCCTCCCTGGTTCAAGAAACGCCACGACATTTTTAAAATCGTTATAGAAGAGGGCGTTGAAAAAATATCTGCGAATGCTTTCAACGAGTGCATACGCCTTGAGGAGTTGATACTTCCTTTAAGTGTCAAGACGATAGGCGACTTTGCATTTACGTTTTGCTACTGTGGCGACAAGAAATACAATGGCGGCAAGAATGTTATTTGGAGTTTGGAAGACGGTGTTTTGTTGATAAAGAAAAATCCCGCCGCGAAGAATGAAACTAACTTTTCGACGGGATATGAAATTTGGAACGTTGCCGAGAAAAGTATTAAAAGCATCCGCATTGAACGCGGCATAATTCCGAGTAAGAGATTTTACGATTGGCTTGCCCATGTGGGTAACGAACTGCCGATTTTATTTTCATAGTGTCAATGGGTTGAGCGCGTGCCTTTTTCAAATAAATTTTTTAACTGTTCGCCTATGTGGTCAAGATCCGCTTGCAGTGTCAAAATTTCCAGTTCCGCGCCGCGACTTTCTTGTATTTTATTTCCTGCCGTCGCCTTGCGAGTTTCCGCTACCAAAACGGCTTTGGCATTCACGCCGAATTTTTTTGTCAGCCCAAACAATTTGAAGTAACTTTCTTGACGCAACTGATTTTGCGCTTTGCACTCCACTATCAACATTTGAAAGCCGCGTGTAAGTACGCAGTCAAACTCATTGTTTATATCCTTATCGCTCCAATGCGGCTCAAAATTCGTCACGACATCATCGAAGTAGCCCGTCTTTTTCGCCGAGCGGTACACGTAAATTTCCAGCATCTTGCCGTCGTTCGTCAGCAAGTCCTTTATTTCGCGCGTCGCATAAGTAAACCGCACGTCTGGCGGATTTTTTATGTCCAAGTTTCTAAGGTAGTGCTTTTCCTCCAAGTACTTGAGCAAGCCGCAGATTGACTCATAGGGGACTTGGCTTAAGTTTGTTAAATTCAAGCCAGTTACCGCCAAGTCGTCAAACGTCATTGCCAACTGTTTCATTTTCGGCACAAAGCCTATTGCCTCAGGCAATATCAGTTTGTACGGTTCAGAAAAAATTTTTTCGTAAGCGGCTTTATTCTTGCAGTAATCGATTATCACGACTTCGCACGCCGTCGAGTTGTAAGGCTGAACGCGGCTGTGAGAATCCGCCACTTCCTCCATTATCAAGGTGTCGAGAATTTTTTCCACGCCCTTGAAACAAAACGTCGGCAACAAATATGTGTACTTCTTGAGCGAATCCTTTGCCTCTCGCGAAAAGAAAGTAACGACGTCATTTGCCTCTCTGTGACTTTTCAAGCGTTCACAAAGTTTTTTCCAGGTGCGCCTGTCGTTTTCCTTATACTTCGCCCACAACTCCGCGTAGTCTTCGACAAAAGTCGGTTGCTCGCCAATTTTACCGAACGAATTATTCAAAGCTGTCAGGTCGTTCACCGTTATGTAATTTTTTTTTCCGATGTAGCCAAAGCTATCGCAGTCCTTTATCGAGACGAACTTCATTTGCTCCGAATCGAATCTGTAAGTAGGATATTCGGCGTAACTCTTTGCGCCTTGCAACCAATTCGATATTTTTCCGCTGTTGAGTTCCAATGCCAGTCGTTCTTCGGGACGATTTTTCTTTAGCCGCCGCAGTTCATTTTGAATTTCTTTAACGACTTCGCAAGCGGGATTGTCGATTGATTTAATAATCTTAAAGCGAACTTGACGGATTTTTCCCTGCCCGACCGATTTAAATTTTCGAGTTTCTGCGCGAGCAGTTATGCTCTTGTCGCCCGAAGTTATCATGAATTCGAGTTTAGCGCGAAATTTTTTGCGCGACGTGTACGCCAGGATTTTTTGAACACTTTCCTTTAAATTCTCCAACTCCGCCGCGTCCTTGCAAAAGGCGAAGTAAATTATTCTTTTGGGATTTATCACTGTGGCGGCGGCGACGTTTTCAAACAGAGCCGCCGTCTCGCCCGCGCAGAAAGGAATTGCCAAGCTGATATTTTCCGAGTAGGTCAGTATGAACGGGATCTTTTCTACCATTGCCGCATCGTCCTGCTTGTATTCCCTGTACTCCATGCTCAGCAAAATCGGGCGAATTTTTTCTTCCAAGATTTTGAAATTCTCTTTGATAACGTCGCGCGTGTTCGTCGGCAACTGATTGACTTTCTCCAAAAACGTCTCACTCAAATTTTTATACAGACGAACTTTTTTATCGTCGCCATTCATTATGTCCTTAAAGCCGACCTTCAACTCTTGAAAACTCATCAGTATTCCCACGTTGAACGTCAGCTTGGTTTGGATATTTTCAAAAAGTTTCTCTATAAGATCCGGCTCGCGCCGCGCCTTTTCCGCCGCCGCTACGAAAACTTTATGGAGCTTAACCGATAACCTGTCGAGTTCGTCAAGTTCCGCGAGTTCACTCTTTGTCAAAGTCGCCCATTGTGCCGATGGATATTTTTCAAGGAGCAACCTGTCGGGGCGACTTTTTACTATGCACACGTGCGTTTTAGTTTTTTCGTCTTTAGTTTGACCGTCGGCGCATTCCTCGACAGGGCGATGACGATAGCCCTTACAGAGTTTCTCGACAACCCAACGTTTATGTTCGCTGTAAATAAAATCGTTCTTGCGGCTCTCGTCGAAACTCAACTCCGAAAATTTCTGCGCGACCTCCGCCTCAGTCTTCTTAGCAAGATCCAAGTCCAAGTCGTGCAACTTGTACTTTATCGCTATAACCGCCGCGATACACGCCTCGTGATTGTAAGGCTTGAGATAATCTTTCCTCAACGCCTCGTAGTCCGTGTTCAAATTTTTTTCCCAGACCAAATGCACGTTGAAGGCTCGCCTTTCAATTTCGGCGTGAGCGGCGTAATTCTTCACGTCTTCATTAACGAATATTGGCGTCGCGAACTTCAACTTCTTAGCTTTACTCGCCGCCGATTCGCGAATGTAATTCAAGCCCGCCTTGCAGTTCATGTTTTCCAGAGCTTTCTTGCAAGCGGTTGTAGCTTTCTCGTTCTTAGCGTCCTCGCCAAAGTCTATCAGCACATAATCGGGCTTTCCCGATATCTCCGTAAAAAATTCTACCAAATCTTCTTTGGTCGGCTCGACTATCAGCGTATCGAAGAAAATTTTCCCGTAACTTTCCGGCGTGTCTCCGTGCCCGTTGATGTTGAAAAAATTTTCCAGTTCCGGTCGCTTGCTCAGATATTCTTCGACGACGGTTTCATTTTGGGTAAAAACTTTCACCGTTAACTTTTGCTTGAGCACCTGCCCAACTTGCAAACAGCTGTCCAAAAAATACGAACTGTGTTTGCCGAACCCCAACAGAATTACATTAAGTTCTTCCGCATTATCGGTCGCGTACTCGTAAAGCGGATTGCTGTAAAGGTGATACTGCATCACCATTTGCGAATTTTTCTCCGCGTTTCGCCTTGAGGATTTTTTATTCAAGTCTTCGCCTCCCTTAAATTATCGCGCACAAGTTTTATAAATTTTGCGGCGGTCTCGCTTAACGTCTCCGCCGTCAATGCTGTTTCGTAGTCGTGCCCTTTCCGAAAGTAAGCGCAGTGTTTTTTGCCCGGCAAATGCAGGAACCATAAGCGCGATTCTTCTATCTTCGGCAGTTCGGCGAGCCGTTCGGTAATGGCGGTGAATTCATTGTTGCACGGGTCAGAGGCTTCGTTGTAAGTCGGGTCGTCGAGCACCAAGAAAAATTCGCTGTCCTTATAATATTTCCCATTTCTATCTGCGCCGCCCTGCCCCTGCAATAAATTATGCGCTGTAGGATATTCGTCGTAGAAAATTTTTTCCTCTGGAAAAGCGGCTTTAAGCTCATCTACGAATTTATCCAATAGATCCAGTCCGTCCGAGTCGGTTGAGTAAGAGACGCCTATTAAAAATTTTTCGTCGCGTTTCATTTGCAGGAAGGGCTTTATTTTGTTCGGCACGTCCACATTGAATTTTTTTGTAGTTTCAATATGGCTTAAACTTTCGACCGCATGTTCGGGATTGCCGCCCCACTCGCGGAAGTTACTTTCCGAATCGAAAATCGCGAATGTCTTGTTGTAGCCCGTTATCGAAACACGTGGTTTCTGTCCCGTCTTTTTTAGGTAGGCGCAGAACGTTTTCAAGCTATCCATTTTTTGCGCCATGTTCCAATCGAGATATATGAGATAAAAATTTTCTCGAACGTTTTCCGAGTAAAGCCCTTCGCCCCAACTCACAACGCGATAGGATATTTTTTGCCGTTTCAAATGTTCAAGGAGTTCGTTATAGGCAACGTGATTGCGCTTGTCGCAAACTATCCGCAAAGTCGGCAGGTCAGGCGAGCCTTCCAAGTAGTCTTTGACTTCCGTGATCTCGTAATTTTTCAACATCATTCCCATTGTGCTAAGTGAAATTGGCGGGAAGTTTTCCGCCACGTCCCACAACAACGAGGTCAGTGCGCGTGCGTCGGTGTCCTTTACCTTGATTGCTTGCACCAGCAAATACGCAAATTGCTTGAACGTTATCGCCACGCTTACATTTTCCAACAGCACTTCGCCCGCCGCGTCTTGAAATTTTCCAAGTCGGTTGCGCCATTGTACTCGCGAAAATTTTCCTTCTGTGCTCACCACCAAGATTATTCGTCTGTTGGGTGAAGGATTTTTTTCAAGCCATCGCCTGTATCTTTGAAAATCGACCTTCGACTCCTCTTTGTCATTGTAAGCTATGAATGTAAAAATTTTCTCGCCGCTCGTCACTTGCAAAAAATTTTCGTCTTCAAAAATCGGCACGCTGAATTCAATCGCGCCTTTAAAGACCGGCTCCTCTGCGGGGCTGAAAAGATTTGTAAGCGGCTGCAGGAGATTCGCGGAGTTTTCGTTCGTGTTGGTATCGTAAAGATTTTGTATTGCAGTGTACGCGCTCTCGCTGAGGTTGCTTTCAGTCCTTATCGTCTCCAAGAGTATATCGTAGCTGTCGTGGAGCGTGGACTCTTCCAAGCGCAGGATTATTTCCTTGCGTTCTTCTTCACTTATAATTTTTCTTATCTCCGCCAAGTCGCGCTCGTTGCTCATGAGCAACATTTGTTCGGGACTTTCATAGCGCAGTTTTTTACTTTCCCACAGCTTGCCGAGTTTTAATATCGTACGCCTGTCGAGTGTGCGAACATGTTTGTTGGCTATCACGACCAAATTTCGCGGCATCCCGTAATTTACGCAAGTCGAAAACCTGTAAATGTCGCCGGAATTTAGTTTCTCAAACCCTGCGTGTTGCGCCACGATCAAACAATTACTTATCGCCTCCAAAAGATATGCGACGGTCTCGGCTATTCTTGCAATGTCTTCTTGAACTATCGCTATGGTCGCAAAGCGGAATCCCGTCTCGCGTCTTATCTCTGATAAATCGTAGCCTTTCGTCCAGTACCATAACAATATTGCTCGCAAAAGATGTTTCTTGTCTTCGCGCTCATTCGTCCATTGATAATCCGAAGAAAGCATGTTTGCTATCGGGCTATCCTCCCAAAGTTGGCAGTCACCCGACTCAACCATCCGCCGCAACGTCTTTTCTATTGTCGTGCAGACTTTTCGATAGTTATCGTACTGATTCGGTTGCGGTATTTCCAACTGACCTATTCGCTCAATCTCCGGCGTACAGCACAATCTGTAAAGAATATCCAGTGAATATTTTTCCAGGTCATCGGCAGTCGCATTTGTCGGCAAGCCGCCTTCGCCGCGACGTTTCTTCTTAATACCTAATTTTTTCTTCATGTAAAGATGATTATAAAAATATCTTCTTATCAGCTTACAAGTTTCCAAATGCAAAGCGTAGGGCGAAATGTTTTCTCCAAATTCATTGAGGCGATAATAAACTTCCTCCTCTTCGTCAAGGTCGAAGTAGTCGTCATCATTTTCCATTTCGCACAGCTTAGCTTTCACAAGTGCCGCGCAGATTTTTTTTGTGTCAAACTTTCGCGCCGAGCACTTCTGCGCAAAACTTTCCTTCAACAGCTGCTCAAAATTTTCGAGCGTGAATCTTTTCCGCCCGAATCTCCGCAACAAATTTAAATAGTATGGAGCTTGATTTTCTTCTTCCACGTTCGCCAACGCCGATTTTATTTCTTCCGCTCGATAGTAGACATAGTTATCCCAAAAATAATTGCCCTTTTGCCCGTCTTCGGCGAAGATATAACTTTCGCCCGTATTTTTGCTCCTGTTCCCCAAACGACCTGCGCGCCCGACGAAATTCTTATACTCTTGATTCGTCAGCGACACTCGCCCTTCAAAGCGCGTCGTCTGCGAGTCGTAAAGTATCATGACATCTACTGGCATATTCATTCCTATCGTGAGCGTTTCCTTCGCTACGACCAATCTAAGCGGGTCTTCGTTGTCGCAAAATAATTCTTCTATTAACTCGCGCAACGGATACGACAGTGACGCATTATGAAAGGCAATTCTGCGCGGCAACAATTTTTCCCGCAAGATTTTTGTGTAGTCGTCCTCGTCGAATTCTTCAATACGTTTCATGCGCTCCGACATTTCTTCTACAGGCAATAATCCTTCCGAAGCGACGAATTCAGCAACCCGACGAGTTCCGCGCCGCCCGTTCACGTAGACAAGAACCTTTGCATTAGGATTTTCTCTGTAGATTTTCAACAGCAAAGCTTTCAGCAAGGCGTTTTTCTTGTCGCCCTCGCGATTTCGTAATGCCGCAGTAACTTTCAATTCACCCGACGATTGCTCTTCCCCGTCTTGCAACTTTTTATCGCTATTCTCCCCGTAAGTATGACGCACCCGATATTTACCGTTTAATTCTATCACGTGCTCGGAAAGTCCCGCAGGTCGCGCGTTGCTCTGAATTAAAATCGGCTTGAGTCCCTTTTCCGTTCCGTCGTCAACGGTCAACCATTTTTCTATCTGCCCAACTTTGCAATCGCAGGTCGTCAAGCACATGATTCGCGTCTTGAGGTCTTTGTTATCGAGTTTGTTGTTTTCCAAAACTTTTTGTATCGCTATCTCCAATTTTGGACCGCGCTCCTGGCTGTTCAGCATTTGCAATTCGTCAACAACCAAAAGTGCGCAGTCGTTTAGCATGGGAATATCTTTGCCGTTAGTTGCCTTGAATTGAGACTGCGACAGCATTGCAAAAAATTTTTCATAGACAATTACCGCGACTTCAAAATCTCCTTGAATTATTTCGCCGTCGTGATCTTGAAAGTCACTGCTGGAGGCATATACTTTTTCTATTCCTTGTGCGCTAAAATCTTCGCGCAGTTGGTCATGCCTTTCGCGAACCATTGCCCGCAACGGCACGAGCACCAAGCTTTTCTTGTTCCCGTTTTTCAAGCTGTCGAGTATCGCCAACTCGCTAACCAAAGTTTTACCGGAACTCGTTGCGCCTTGAATTATGACATGGCGAATTGAATTCTTTTGCGACAGCCAAAAACCTTCCCTATTGAAGGCGGCATTTTGCAGTGCCGTAAATTTTACTTCGCTCGGCTCAATGTTCATTGACTCTGATAACCGCTTATTTATGTTTTGCAATGTGTCTCGGCTGAGCTGAAATTTTTCTACTATGTCTTCAAAATTTCTTATCAAAACATTTTTCCTCCAAAATTCTTTTTGAATGCCTCACGCCAACTCGGCGTCCATTTCTCTGATTCCTTCGCCAAAAGTTTTATCTCCTCCAAAGTTTCAGGCGTCTTTTCTGGCGAACAAAGAAGTTTGTACAATCGCTCCACTTTCCACAAACACTGCGCCTTGTACAAATCGCAATGACTTATGCCAAGAAAATCGCAAAACTCCTTCGATGGATAATACATCATTTTATTGATGATCCGCGTCATGCGTTCGGCGATTTCGTCTGTCCTTTCGACGCCGAGACTTTGCCTTAACGTCTGCCCCTTTTCTCGCGCCGGTGCTAACGGCAATGCAAAGCGCATTATTTCCACACGATAACTTACCGACTCAACCATGCGGTGTAAGGTCTCGTAATAAATTTTGAAACCGTCATACAATCTGCGCGGCGAACAATTCCTGCCTCTGTACCACAGCAAAATCGACGCCAAAATACGGTATTGCTTGAAATTTTCGTCCCCATAAACCTCGACCGCTTTGTTTTTGTCCAA
>CAMYWI010000047.1 GCA_947302675.1 uncultured Selenomonadales bacterium
CAATCGGCGCGTCGAGTTCGAGAGTAGCGGCAGTTATTTCGTCAAGCCGTTCACTCACGCGCAAATGGAGCAGTGCTTGAACAACGGAGTTTTCGGCGAAAATGTCTTGGACGGGCTGGACGATATGATTGAGTTTATGCCGGAGCTTGGCGCGGAGATTTATGTTAATTGTCGTTTTATCGGAGAGTGATTTTTTATGAACGTTTTGGAAGTCGACGCGAAGGAATACAAAGCCGCCTTGCGGGAGACGATTGTTTACAACACGGCGGAGTTTAACGAGCTGAACAGCTACAAAGTTGACCGTGTGCGATATTTTATTTTCGCCGACACGCGGAAACGGTTCGCGCTTTGTGTCGGGCAACGCGCAGATAAATTCCTTGCGCCGTTCAGTGCGCCGTTCGCGAGCTTTTCGCCTCTTCGCAAGCATTGGACGGTTTTGCAGTTGGAAGAGTCCGTTAAATGTCTTGACGACCTCGCGGCAAGGGAAGGCATTCATTCAATTAAATTAACCCCCCCCCCAAGCCTTTATAATGAGTCGCTCGTTGCGTCTCTGCAAAATATTCTGTCGCGGCAAGGTTACGGGTTGCTTTCGTGCGAATTGAACTTCGCGCTCAATCTGAAGTCTTTCCGCCCCGAAGATTACTCAAGCAATTTACCACTAAACGGTAAGAGGGCTTTGAACACCTCTCTTACGCGGGAAAACTTTTCTATCAAACATTGTAAAGACCTTGCCGAAAAAAAAGTTGCCTATGAAGTCGTCGTTCAGAATCATGAATTCAGAGGTTATCCCGTGCGCATGACGTGGGAGCAAGTCAAAGAGACTACAGAAATTGTCCCGCACGATTTTTTTATCGTCTTCAACGGTGCGGTGCCCGTCGCCTCCGCGATTGTCTTCCGCGTTACAGAAAAAGTTGTTCAACTCATTTACTGGGGGAACATTCCCGATAAGTTGTCGGCAAAGTCAATGAATTATCTGGCGTACAAGCTCACGGCTCATTATCACGAACGCGGCATGAAATATCTTGACATCGGACCTTCGACAGAAAACGGCGTGCCGAATTACGGCTTGTGCGACTTCAAACAACATATCGGTTGCGAGATTGGTTCAAAGCTTGTAATGCAAAAAATTTTTTAAACTGCAAAAAAAATTCTCCTGCCAAATTTTTGGACGGGAGTTTTTTTATTTGTCTTGTTTTGCCGCGCCGTTTTTATTTTTTTGTTAAACGTTTCGCATAAAACCGCTGACCATGAAAAAACTCACCGTTATGAAAATCACGCAGCCGATAACCATAATGAGCCAATCGGGCGCGAATCGCCAAATCAATTCGTTGCTGAGTTTTTCGAGCGGGAGCTTGGAGCTTTTGTGAGCGACGGGCATGTACAGCAGAAAGCCGAGTATGATTCCGAAAATTAAAATGCAAATCAAGCCGATAATGATGTCCAAAGGCGGCATTGAAAACACGTCCGCGAATGCCTCAACAAAAGAACTTCCAACGTCTTCCATAATTCAACCTCCGATTTCAGACCAAAGCACGATTTTATTTTGCGCACGAGTTTTTTTGAGGTCAATGATTCGCTGATTGTGCGAGCCGCGAAATTGTAGCTCCAGGTCGCGCAGGCTCTCGATAAATTCTCCATCAATCAGCACGTCGATATTCTTAAGCAGTTCAACTTCGGGCGGCAAGTCTTCAAAGTTAAAGCCCGTGTAACACCAAACACTTAAGCCGAGATTTTTAGCGGCGCGAGCGAGTTCGTTGGCGGCGTCGACTTGCAGAAAGGGTTCGCCGCCCGTCAAGGTTATTCCGTCGAGCAACGGATTTTTTTTTATCGCGGAAATAATTTCTGCGGTATCGATGAGCCGCCCGCCGTCAAGCGCGTGCGTTTCGGGATTGTGACAGCCCTCGCAATTCCTCAAGCAACCCTGCATAAAAATTGCAAAGCGAATCCCGTCGCCGTCAACAAAGCTCTCCGGCACAAGCCCCGCGATACGTATCAGCAATTCAATCGACCTCCGCGCAAATTATAATTCCTCGCTCGCCAAAACGCAATTACTTGCCAACGCAGAACTTGGAAAAAATTTCGCTGATAACGTCTTCGCTGACGGATTCACCCGTCAACTCGCTCAAGCACTCCAACGCGGCGCGAAGGTCAATCGACACGAAGTCAATCCCGACTCCCGCTTTAATCGTCGCTCGCGCCTCGCGCAGATGATTCACGGCGCGGCGAAGTAAATTTGCCTCGCGCTCGTCGCGGACGAAACTCATTTCAAAATCAATCGTGCCGACGCGCTCCGTTATCGCGTTCAAAAGTTTATCGGTGCCCGCGCCGCTCTTTAGAGAAATTTCAATGACCTGCGCAGAAATTTTTTCAGCAATTAGCGCGGCGGTCGTGACTTGCGGCAAGTCGCTTTTGGTCAGCAAAATAATTGCGTCGCGATTGGGCAGGAGTTTAAAAATTTCGTCGTCCTCAGCGTCAAGCGGTCGGGAGCCGTCGAAGAGCGCGAGAATCAACTCGGCGCGTTGAGCACAATCTTTGGCGCGAGCAATTCCGATTTGTTCCACTGCGTCGCTTGAATTGCGAATGCCCGCCGTGTCGATAATTTTTAGCGGAATTCCGCCGACGTTAACGAACTCCTCAATCTGGTCGCGGGTCGTGCCGGGAATGTCAGTGACAATGGCGCGTTCAGTCTTCGCGAAAAAGTTCAATAGGCTCGACTTGCCGACGTTGGGCTTGCCGATAATCGCCGTCTCCAAACCCTCGCGCAGAATTTTCCCCGTCGCTTGGTTCGCCAAAAACTTTTCTAGCCGCTCAATCTGCGCGGAGATATTTTTGTCAACAGCGTTAAAAGTCACGGCGTCGAGGTCGTCTTCTGGGAAGTCAATCGTCGCCTCGATATGCGCGGCGGAATTTAAAATTGCCTGCCGAACCTCGCGAATGGTTTTGGAAGTCTTGCCCGCGAGTTGATTTTGCGCGACACTCAACGCGGCGGAAGTTTTGGCTTGAATCACGTCGAGGACGGCTTGAGCTTGCGTCAAATCAATGCGCCCGTTAAGAAAGGCACGCTTTGTGAATTCGCCGCGCTCGGCAGGACGTGCGCCCGCCTCAAAAGTCAACTTCAAAACTTCGCGCAGAACGATAGCTCCGCCGTGACATTGCAATTCGACGACATTTTCTTTGGTGTAAGACTTCGGCGCACGCATGACCAGTGCAATCGCCTCGTCGACGACTTCGCCCGAAAAATTTTTCACGTGCCCGAAAATAACTTTCCTGTCGCCAGTCAGCGGCTTATCGAAAATTTTCTGAGCAATGGCAATCGCCTCCGCGCCGCTCAATCGAACAATCCCGACGCCCGCCGCGCCCGCCGCCGTCGCAATCGCGCTGATTGTCTCTTCCACTCTATCACCTCAAAAAAAATCCCGCCGATTGACGGGCAATTTATTTCTTGTAAACGTCATTTCTTTTATCCACGTCGACGACGAGAATAACGATTTTTTCATCTTGAATATCAGCGATTATGCGATAATCTCCGACGCGGTATCGCCAATTTGCATTTAGATACTCAACTAAATTTTTACCCTTCCAACGCGGATCCGCACAACCTTCAAGATAGGTATTAATGTATTTCATTATTCTCTTACGAATCGAATTATCAAGCTTATCAATCGCTTTTTGAGCCGCCTTGTCATATTCAACGTGATAACTTTTCATGCCAAGCCGTAATGCCTCATAAGTTCAGCATGTGAGCAAACATCAGCGGGATTCTTTCTGTATTCTTCCATCAATTTTTTTGCCTTCGCCGAAAGATAGTAAATGTCCTCAATCATTTCAATGGCTGATTCTTGGGCAACTTCAGGAAGATTTTCGCTTACGTGACGAAGATAATCCGAAATAAGCGCGTCGTTCGAGTCGTCGATTGTAACATCAAACGTCATTTTTATTTTCGCTCCTCCACCAAAAATGCTTGTACAGCTCCGCCAAATTTTCTTCCGTAGGATTTTCCTTGTATCTGTCGCGGGCAACTTCATACTCATAAAGCTTGGCGTCGTCGTCAAAAATCCTTTCGAGCAATCCCCTAAGAACAATCTCGGAAATGGTTTCGCCGGTATCTTGCATGTATTTCTGAACAAGTTTAGTTTCTTCGTCGTTGAAGGTGACTTGAAATTTCATAGCTTATCTCCTGCCGCGCTTGGGCGAGACGATGACATAGCGATAGGGTTCCTCGCCCGCGCTGTGCGTCTCGACGCGATTATTATCTTGCAAGACGGTATGAATAATTTTCCGCTCGTGGCGACTCATCGGCTCAAGCTTAACCTCTTTGCGAGTTTTAATCGCGCGTTCAGCGACGCTCTTTGCCAACTTAGTCACTGCCTCTGCGCGGCGGTTGCGATAATCTTCAACGTCAAGCGTGAAATAAATTTTCTCGTCGTGCTTGCGATTGACCGCCAAGTTCAAAATGTACTGCAGGGCGTCGAGTGCTTGACCATGCTTGCCGATTAAGACGCCCAAACCTTTACCGCTAAGATTGAACAGGCAACCGTCCTCCGCGTCCTGAACTTCGATTGTGACTTCAAGTTTCATTGTCGCGAAGACGTCTTGCAAAAATTTTTCTGCCGCTTTGATAACTTGTTCGCGGTCGAAAGGTTCCGGCTCTGAAGTTTCTTCGACGGGCGACGGCTCAAGTACTGGCTCTATCACGGGTGCGACAGACTCTTCAACCTGCGCGGGTTCTTCTACTTTGACAGGTTCGACGGGCTTAACGACTTCAATCGGCGGCGGCGAGATAACTTTGACCGTTGCGCGAATTTTGGCGGGCGTTCCTCCGAACAAGCCCAAGAATTTTTTCGACGGCTCCTCCAAAACTTCAATCTCAAGTTTGCTCTCTTCAACGCCAAGCTCAGCGACTGCCGCGCGGATTGCCTCTTCAATCGTCTTGCCGGTTTTCTCAATCATTCTCGCCATTTAAGCGGCCTCCTTGTCGTCTTCTCTGTTCGTCCACCACTGTTGAATTATCTGTACAACATTCATCGTAACCCAGTAGAGCACAAGCCCCGCCGGAAATTGCAAACTTATCCAGCCGATAAACAACGGCATTATTATCATCATGACGCGCATTTGCTGATTGACTTCGTTTGTATTGGACATCATTTTTTGTTGCAGGAAGGTCGTCGCCGCCGACAAGAACGGCAACGCATAAGTCGGATCAGTCTCCGACAAGCTCGGTAGCCATAAGAAAGAAGGTGCCGCCCCGCCGTAGTCGAAACTGTACAGCGTGTAATACATGCCCATTAGAATTGGCATTTGAATCAGCATGGGCAAGCAACCCGACATCGGATTTGCGCCCTCTTTTTGGTAAAGCTCCATCAATTTTTGTTGCATGACTTTGGGATTGTCTTTGTATTTTTCTTGCAACTTTTTCATTTGCGGCTGAATTTTTTGCATAGCCTTCATTGATTGGAGTTGTTTTTTCGTGAGCGGATAGACCAAAATTTTAATTAGTATGGTCAATAAAATTATCGCTAAGCCGTAGCTGGGGACGCCGAGCGTTTCTGTCAGCGAGTAGAGCGCGTTTAGCACGACGGTCATAACTTTTTCTATCGGCTCGAATATGCCGCTGAAAATTCCGGGTTCGTCCAAGACATCACATCCTTTAAAGCAATTAGGAATGCGTAATGCCTAATGCGTAATTAAAAGAAATTTCCTCATTGCGCATTACGAATTACGCATTATCTACGCCGCCTTTGCAAAACGGATTGCAGCGCAAGATTCTCCACAGTGCCAACAATCCCCCGCGAGCCCAGCCGTATTTTTTAATTGCGTCGATTGCGTAATTTGAACAGGTCGGCACGAATCGACAACACGGCGACTTTAGCGGCGACAACCACTTTTGATAAAACTTTATGAGCGATATTAAAAATCCTGTCATGGCTTAATAAGTTTAGCACGATTGCAAAGGTCAAGAAAAGCTTTTTGCGCGTCCTTGAACTTCGCGTTGACTAAAAATTTTCTGCCGACAAGAATTATTCCGCAATCGCGACGGAGAGAATTTTTATTGAGCCGATAAGCCTCGCGCATCAATCTTTTGACGCGATTTCTAATCACTGCGCCGCCGAGCTTTTTGCCCGCCGCGAATCCGACTTTGCCTTTGTATAGTTCGTTTTTCACGACCAAAATAACTAGCGCGTGATTGGCAAAAGAACGCCCTTTGGAATGAATCGCGTTGAAGGCGCCAGAGCCGCGCAGAATTTCATTTTTGGTAAGGTTGAACATATAACCTCCGCCCGCCGATAAAACGAAAAAAAAGGTCACTCCGATTAGTGACCTGCCGCACTCTCAAGCTGTAAGCACTTTTCTGCCACGCTGGCGGCGTCTTTTTATGACGAGCCGCCCGCCCTTTGTCTTCATGCGTTCGCGAAAGCCGTGCGTTTTTTTGCGCCAGTGTGTATTTGGCTGGAATGTTCTCTTCAAGCTCGGCACCTCCTATTAATAATTTTCGCAATAGCAACGTCGATTATAGCCGCGCGGAAATTTACTGTCAAGCAGGTTTTTTCATACTTTCTTTTGTTCGCCCTATTCGCCAAATTCTTTAGGAGGTTCGTTTAAAATTTTGTGTCGCCACAGAAGAGCTTGGACGATTCGCTCTGCCGCGTGCCCGTCGCCGTAAGGACTTAGTGCCTCAGCCATTTGCTTATAAGCCGCCGCGTCCGTGAGTAAAAGCTTTGCCGCGTTGTAAACCTTTTCGCGGTTCGTGCCGACTAATTTAACTGTGCCCGCCGTCAAGGCTTCGGGGCGTTCGGTTGTGTCGCGCAAAACCAAAACGGGTTTGCCGAGCGCGGGAGCCTCCTCCTGCAAGCCGCCCGAATCTGTCATTATTAACGTTGCGCGATTCATTAAGTTTGCAAAAGGTTCGTAGTCGAGCGGGTCGGTCAAGAAAACTCGCTCCAAGCCGCCGAGTTCCTCCTTGACGACTTCGCGCACTCGCGGATTTTTATGCACTGGGAAAATTATTTCGACGTCGGGAAATTCTTCGACCAGTTCTTTTAATGCTTTGTAAACTTGTCGGAGCGGTTCGCCCAAATTTTCGCGCCTGTGCGTCGTGACCAAGATAATTTTTTTGTCGAAGTCGAGCCGCGCGAGTTCGCCCGTGAATTTAAAATCTACGCGGACAGTTTTATAAAGGGCGTCGATAACCGTGTTGCCCGTCACGAAAATTTTCTCGGCGTCGACGTTCTCGCGCAGGAGGTTTTCTTTGGCAGTCGCAGTCGGCGCGAAATTCAAATCGGCAAGCGAGCCAGTCAATCGGCGATTCATTTCTTCGGGATAAGGCGAAAATTTATTGCGCGTGCGAAGTCCCGCCTCGACGTGTCCAACTTCGATTTGATGATAAAATGCCGCCAATGCTCCCGCAAAAGTCGTGGTCGTGTCGCCGTGCACCAAGATTACGTCGGGCTTTGCCTCTGTCAAAACTTTGTCTAAGCCTAAAAGTGCGCGGCTCGTTATGTCGAAGAGCGTCTGCCCCGCCGTCATGATGTTTAAGTCGAAGTCGGGGCGAATGTCAAACAGCCTCAACACTTGGTCGAGCATTTCTCTATGTTGAGCCGTCACCGCCACGAGCGATTCAATCGCCGAAAATTTTCTAAGCTCCAAAATCACCGGAGCCATTTTTATTGCTTCGGGGCGTGTGCCGAATATGGACATGATTTTTAATTTCTTCATAGCAAATCCTCTTAAAAAAATAACAACGGGTAATCGAGTAGCAGAAGGGCGCACATGGACGTGCGCCCACGACGCCGCGTTTGAACAGGATGTTCAAGCGGCGACGCCCCTGCGAGGGGTCCTTTCTTTTGTCAAACTTTTCTTTGGACAAGCAAAGAAAAGTTTGTTCCACAAGTAAAAATTATTTTAAAACCAAATCAGCGCGACGCGCAACGACAGAGACGATTTTTCTGCGTCGTCCACTCTTTTTAAAAGACGGGACTCAATTTATCGGGCGAATTACTCCCAACTTTTTCACGCCGTAAATAATCGCCACGACGACGACCGCTAAAATCAGCACGGCGATTTGGGAGCTGACCGCCGTCAAAG
>CAMYWI010000048.1 GCA_947302675.1 uncultured Selenomonadales bacterium
ACGGCGCAATCTGGTAATGTTGGAAGATAAAATGCACGTGAAGATTTTCGTCCCAGTAAAAATCCTCCGGCAATTCTTTCAACGGCAAGGCGTCTTGGAATAGGTACCTGTGCGGGCGGCTTAATCAATATCAACGTCAATAATCCCCATTGCATACGGCGCAATCTGGTAATGTTGGAAGATAAAATGCACGTGAAGATTTTCGTCCCAGTAAAAATCCTCCGGCAATTCTTTCAACGGCAAGGCGTCTTGGAATAGGTACCTGTGCGGGCGGCTTAATCAATATCAACGTCAATAATCCCCATTGCATACGGCGCAATCTGGTAATGTTGGAAGATAAAATGCACGTGAAGATTTTCGTCCCAGTAAAAATCCTCCGGCAATTCTTTCAACGGCAAGGCGTCTTGGAATAGGTACCTGTGCGGGCGGCTTAATCAATATCAACGTCAATAATCCCCATTGCATACGGCGCAATCTGGTAATGTTGGAAGATAAAATGCACGTGAAGATTTTCGTCCCAATAAAAATCCTCCGGCAATTCTTTTATCGGCAGTGCGTCTTGGAACAGGAAAATATCTTTTCGCTCGACTTTCTCTGCAAGTTTCTGATTCAAACGCTCAAGCAACTGCCCGTCTTGAAAGCCGTCGCCGACTTCAACCAGATAATCAAGCCCCATACGCTCACCCGACGACAAATTAAAATTCAAAGGACGAATGTAAGTCGCGGGGTGTGCGCCGCCCTTGTAGTAGTTGCTCTCCGTCAAGACGACGCTCAAAATAACAGTGTTGCCCGCGCCGTTGCACATAATTTCGTAGTTCGTGCGAACGTCGACGACTTCATAGTTGTTGTGTTGCGCGGCGTAGTGAATTTCCTTGATAAACCGCAGAATCTCATCGCGAATCTTGCCATTGATTCTTTGCTCAACCGCCTTGTCTTCAACGTGCACGACAGGATAAATCAAAGTCTCGTTGTCATTGAATCGCGCCTCCGTAATCTCCGCCGCCAAACAACTTTGAACGTTCACAATCAGCAGAGCAATTATCATCAAAAATATTTTACGCATAAAAAATCCCTCCCGCGCAAATTATATCACACAGGAAGGATTTTTTTACTGCCAAAATTTATTTCGTCGCCGTGAAGACTTTAGCGACGATTTTCCAACCGTCCGCGTCCTTTTGCAAAAGGTGATAGTCAACAAAATTTTGCCCGTGCCAATCTTCCATGACAATGCGAATCGCGGCAACGTCGTTGGTGGCGTCGAGAATATCGACAGTTGCCCGCGCTTGAGTCTTGCCGAGTTTGTCAACGGTATCGAACAGTGTTTGAATCGGCTCGCCGTTAATCGTGGCGTTCTTGTGAAAGGCGGGTTTCATAATGGAGCTGTCGCCGTCGCCACCGTCAATGTACATTTGCGCGACCTTGCGAATCGCCTCGTAATCCTGAATCGTCATAAAAATTTCCTCCCCAATGAGTTTAAACCGTAGCCGATTAGAAATTTGTACTGCGCGGCTTTCGCCAAAAGATCTCTTCAAAGACCGTTACCCTGCGCGACAGCCTTACCGAGTTCGTAAGCGTCGGTTAATTCTTTATGCCCCTTGATGTCGCCAACCTTCATGACGCCGCCCGCCAAAACGTGTCCGCGCTCCGTCCAGCCAAGATGTTTCATGAGATTTTGATAGTAAGTTAGCGCGTCGTCGAAACCGTAACCTTCCGCCGCCATTAAAAGCACGGATTCTTTCTTTGGATTGCGATAATTCGGGTCACACTCGGCAACAGCAAACAATCTATCAAACGCCGTGCGCAACTGCCCGCTGAAATTCCAGTAATAAAGCGGCGTCGCCAAAACTACGACGTCAGCCACGCGATACGCCGGATAAATTTTTTCCATGTCGTCGCGCTGAATGCAGGGGTGCTCTGGATTTTTTCCGCCGCCGAAACAACCTTTGCAACCGTGAATATTCATCTTGTCCAGGAAAAAAATCTCGACCTCGCAACCCGCCTCGCGTGCGCCGCGAGCAAATTCTTCGACAAGCGCGGAAGTATTTCCCTTCGTTCGCGGACTACCGTTCAAAACTATAATCTTTCTGCTCATTCGATTCACTCTCCTAAAATTTATGCTCTGTGGTATAATAACACAAAAATTTTTCTGCGCAATTACGTACTTTTTTGTTAGGAGGATTTTAAATGGCAAGATGTATTGGTGACGAAAGCTTTAACGATACGGGACTATTCTATACGCTGAAACTTATTAAAGGCAAGTACAAAATGCGGGTTTTATATACGCTAATGGAGTTCGGAGTCGTACGCTTTGAAGAGTTGAAACGTTATCTCGGCAAAAAAATCTCTTATCGCATGTTAAGTAGCACGTTAAAGGAGTTGGAGGCGGACGATTTGATAAAAAGAAAAGAGTACGAGCAACTTCCGCCGAAAGTTGAGTACTCTTTGACCGAGCGCGGCAAATCTTTAATCCCGTTGCTTGACGGTTTGTGTCAATGGGGCGAAGAGCATAAGCCTTGAAAAGTTTCTGCGCGTGTGATATATTTTCTACGTTGGACTCGCGCAGTCGTTCGCGACGGGCGGAGAGGTTCAATCAGCCCCCGAGAAGGGGGAAGATGTTATGTTCAAGATTGTTGTTCGCGTCGTAGTTTTGACGGTCATAATTCTTTGGGTATTAACAAATACAGCCTCCTAAGCTCCCTAAAGCTTTGAAGACTGAAAGCCACCGAAGTATCTTACAAATATTACGGGGGTAGACCTCTTTAATCAAGTCGAGGTGTCGAGAGACGCTTATTTTTTTCTACCGATAAAAATCTATCACAGGAAATTTATCTTGTCAATAAATTTTTGGCGCGACGACCTCTTCAAGCAAAGTCAGATAAGAATCGTAGCGTTCGCGCAAAATTTCTCCGCGTTCAACCGCCGCCTTGACGCCGCAATCCGGCTCGTGGCTGTGTAAACAATTCATGAACTTGCAATCCGCGAACTGCGCGAACTCCTTAAAGCAATGCCACAGATTTTTTTTATCAAGCCCCGCCTCCGCCAAGTCGACTGCGCTAAATCCCGGCGTATCGACTAAAAAGCCCTCGTCGAACTTTATCAGCTCGGCAACTCGCGTCGTGTGCTTGCCGCGCAGAATTTTTTCGCTGACCTTGCCGACCTTTAACTTTAAATTTTTATCAAGCGCGTTGAGAATTGACGACTTCCCGACGCCGCTCGGTCCCGCGAAAACCGTCACGCCCGACGATAAAATTTCTCGCAACTCGTCTAGTCCTTCGTCCGTGAACGTCGACACACGCAAGATTTTATACAGCGGCTCGTACTCCGACAAGAATTTTTTTTCCTCCGCCAAATCGATTTTGTTCACGCAGATTATTATCTCCGCAAGCTCCGACTTCTCCGCCAAGATTAAAAATCTGTTCAGTAGCAGACGATTGAGCTTGGGCGCGTCGACGGCGAACGTCAAAATCACGCGGTCGACGTTAGCGATTTGCGGGCGAATCAAAACGTTGCGGCGCGACTGAACACTTTCAATCACGCCGCTTTTATCTTTCAACCTCGAAATTTCTACGAAGTCGCCGACGAAGACTGCGCTCCCAACTCTTTTGTCGCGCTTGAGTAGCCCGCGCAGTTTGCACGGAATAATTTCCGCGCCGACCTTCACGAAGAAGAAACTGTTATAAAATTTTATCACACGTCCAATGGTAGGGACTAGGGACTGGGAACTAGGGACTAGTTCATTACGCATTATTCATCGCCCCTTGAATTATGAACCGGTAGCGGGAAGTTGAAACCCGGCGCACAAGGACGTGCGCCGCCGGCAACGAAAACAGGGATGTTTTCTTGCCGGTCAACGCCCCTGCGAGGGGTCTTTTCTTTTGTCAAACTTTTCTTTGGACAAGCAAAGAAAAGTTTGTTCCACAAGATAAAAACTATTTTAAAACTCAATCGAAGAGACGAGCCGACGACGTCTCAGCTGGTTTTGCGTGCCCACTTTTTGGCAAAAAGGGGGGATTATCTCCCTTTTGATTGGTCGTCTTCGCGACTCGGCACGTCAACGGGAATATCAGGGAATTCATTCGACTGCGATTGGGTCTCCGGCTCGCGCGAAGGCTCAGGTTCCGGCTCGCGAATCGGCTCCGGTTCGGGTTCCGGCTGAGGTTCAGGGCGACGCGCAATAACTAAATCGACCGTCGAGCCAACATCAACTTCCGCGTCGGGCGAGGGATATTGAGTTATGACCGTGCCTTCCGCCTGCGAACTATCTTGATAAGTCACCGAGCCGACGTAAAGCCCGCGCCCCGCAATGCTGTCCTCCGCCGCGCCAAGACTTGAGTTTTCAACGTTCGGGACACGCGTGACTTCGCGACGCACTTTGACTTCCTCAACTTTGTTTTCGGGTTCGCCGCGTGAAACTACCAAATCAATCGTTTGACCGCGTGTAATTTTCGTGCCGGTCGTCGGGTCGTGCGATAAAACCGTTCCGGGCTCGCTCGACGAATCTTTTTCGTAAACACTGCCCAAATTCAAGCCGAGCTTTTGAAGTCGCTCAATCGCGGCAGACTTCGCCAAGCCCGCGAGGTCGGGCATGTCCATTGACTCGCCGCCCTTGCTCACGTAAATCGTAACCAGGCGGTCGCTATTAACCGTCTTGCCGAAGTCGGGGTCTTGCGAGACAACTTGCCCCGCAGGAACATTCGCGTCGTAAGTCTCGGCGACGTTCACCCGCAAATGTCCGTCCTCCAAAATCTGCCGCGCCAGTGCAAGTTGCTTGCCCTTGACGTCGGGCACTGTGACGACCGTTTCCGTATTCAAAACTTTTCCGAACGCCGCGAATATCCCGACGCCGAAACCCATTAACAACACGCCGAACATCATCACCATGAAAATTTTTGACTTGTAAAAGGGTTTCGACTCGACGGCGGATTCAGCGGGCGTTTCTTCCGTAGGATTTTGCGTGGCAGATTGAGTTCCCAAGCCTTGACGAACTGCGCGGCGCGAAGGAATTTCTGTGCGCGGCAAAACTTTCGTGGCGTCGGGGTCGCTCTTATGCGTCGTGCTCAACGCCGCCTCGACGTTTGAAAGTTCCTGCACAAGTTCAAAACTCGACGGGCGAATTTCGGGGCTTTTGCTCATTGCGCGACAAACTATCGCCTCAAGCATCGGCGGGATTTGCGGACGATAGCGGCTCGGAGAAATCGGCTCCTCCTCAATGTGTTTCATCGCGATTTGAACAGGATTGTCGCCCGTGAACGGCAAATGATTCGTCAACATTTCGTAAAGTACAATGCCCAGTGAATAGACGTCGGATTTGGGAGTAATCGCGCCGCCGCGAGCTTGTTCCGGCGAAAAATAATGCACAGATCCTATAACGCTCCCGCCGTAAGTCAGCGTCGACTCGGTGACTGCGCGGGCAATGCCAAAGTCGGTAATCTTCGCGTGCCCGTCTTCCGTCATCAAAATGTTGTGCGGCTTAATGTCGCAGTGGACAATGTTATTGGCGTGCGCGTGCGTCAAGCCGCTGGCAATGTCTTTGGCAATCGAAGTCGCCGTCAAAAGGTCAAGCGGTCCCTCATCCTGCATTTTTTTCTTGAGAGTATCGCCGTGCACATATTCCATAACGATATAATGATCATTGCCCGCGATGCCTACGTCGTAAATGCTGACAATGTTCGGGTGCGAAAGACGCGCCGCCGACTTCGCCTCGCGATGAAACCTCTCGATAAACTCCATGTCGGAACGATATTCCGCGTGGAGAATTTTTATCGCAACGGGACGGGCAAGAAGTCTGTCGTGAGCTTTGTAAACCTCAGCCATGCCGCCGCTACCGATTTTCTCTTCCAACTCGTAACGCCCGCCCAAGACTTTTTGAACCATTTAACCTCGTCCCTCCTTTAAATCAAGGCGTCGTGAGCAATTCGCAACGCGCAATGAAACGCCGTGCTCATTGCCGAATACAAACCCAAAATGTAGTTAAAAATTTCGCGGAACATGTTAATCAACTCCGACCACGATAACCGAAATATTATCTCTGCCGCCGGCACTTAGCGCGGCGTTAATCAGCGCGTCGGCGGGATTGTGCGCACTCTTCAAAATCTCTGCAATGGTCGCGTCGTCAACCATGTTGGTTAAGCCGTCCGTGCAAAGCAAAAAAGTTTCGCCGCTTTCGACGGGGAAATTCGCCGTGTCGATAAAAAGTTCGTCGACCGCCCCGACCGCTTGAATCAAGACATTTTTCATTGGGTGAACGCGAGCCTCTTCAGGCGTGAGTTCGCCGCGCTTGACCAAAGTTTCAACGTAGGAATGATCTTCGGTCAGTTGCTCCAAAAAATTATTTTTGAGCCGATAAATTCTGCTGTCGCCGACGTGCGCGAAGTAAGCTTGCCCGCCGTCAAGTGATAAAATCGTCGCGGTCGTTCCCATGCCTTGATAATTCTGATTGCGCCGCGCCAACGCCGAAATTTTCTCGTTCGCCAAAATAATTGCTCGCGATAAAATTTTTTCATTAAAAGGCGGCGGCGTCTCCGCTAAAAAATTCTTGACCGTCTCGACGAGCATTTGACTGGCGACTTCGCCCGCCTGTGCGCCGCCCATGCCGTCCGCCACCACAAATGTATTCGGCTCTATGACTATCAGCGAATCTTCATTGTTGTAACGAACTCTGCCGACGTGCGTCGCTTGAAATATCTTCGCCAAAATTTCTCACCCCTTCAATCCTTTGAACTCTTTAGCCGATTGTAACAAAACATTTTTTTCCAGTCAATATTCATATTTTATTCACGCGCAAAAAATCGCCGCGCCCGAATTTATTTACAAGGCGGCGGATTTTTGATAGACTTGCGCGAGAAAATTTTTGGAGGAATATACAATGAAAGTTATTTTGCAGGAAGACGTTAAAAAAGTTGGCGCGAAGGGCGAAGTCGTCGAGGTCTCTGACGGCTACGGGCGCAATTATCTTTTGCCGCGCAAGTTGGCGGTCGAGGCGAACGCCGCGAACTTGAACACTGCCAAAGTTAAAGCGGAGAATAAAGCTCGCAAGGCACAGCAAGAGGCGGACGAGGCAAAACTTTTGGGCGCACAGCTTGAAAAAATTTCCGTGAAAATTCCTGTCAAGATTGGCAAGGACGGAAAGCTTTTCGGTTCGGTGAGCGGCTCCGACGTTGCCAAAGTCCTCAAGGAAAATCACGCGCTCAACGTCGACAAGCGCAAGATCTCAATTCAAGGCAACGTGACGGGCGCGGGCGTTTACGAGGCGATTGTCAAACTTCACCCCGAAGTTACCACGAAAATTAAAATCGAAGTCATCGAGGGATAAATTTGTTTAAGAAATTTTTTGGAGCAATCAATCGGGCGGTTAGCGGCGAAAAAAATCCTTCGCTACCGCCGCCGCATCACGAAACGGAAACGGATAGAGAAATCGCCGCGCTTTATGCAATCCTCGTCGACGTAATGGGGTCTGATAGATTGGTTTTGCAGGCGGGGAAAATGGACGCGCTCCGCTACATGCGCTCGCCCGACCCGTCAGAGAGACTGCTTGCCCTGCGTCGAATCATCGAAGAAAATCCGACGCTTTATCCGCCGCCGAAACCTTCCGAAATTCCAGGACAAATCGCCGCGCTGTCGGAACTCATTGCGGACATCATGGCACGGCGGCAGGTTGAAGACAAAATCGAGCGCAAAATCTCGGAGAAAATGGAAAAAGATCATCAAGAGTACGTCAAGGATATTCGTATGCAAGTTTTGAAGGAAGAAAAATCGGACGAGACGCCGCACGATAAACAAAAGCGCGAGGAACTGCAGGAGCTTGAAGAAATTCATTTAACGCAATCGGTCATGGAGCTGTTGCGCCCGCAGTCAATGGAAGAAATTGTTGGGCAGGAGCGGGCGGTTAAGTCGTTGCGTTCAAAGCTCGCGTCGCCTTATCCGCAACATTTAATCCTTTATGGACCACCGGGCGTCGGCAAGACAACTGCCGCGCGATTAATTTTGGAGGCGGTGCGCGGCACGGAACTTAGTCCTTTCGGTGA
>CAMYWI010000049.1 GCA_947302675.1 uncultured Selenomonadales bacterium
GCAAGAATAATCGTCGCAAGCTCCGACGTGCCCGACCAACATTCCGTAAGCGCGAGCCGTGCCGTTGTCTTCGGGGAAGTCGAGCCGCAAAACATTATCGCCGTAACTGCAGGTGTTGACAAGATAATCATAGCACGCGCGAACTTTGTCATAGGTCGACATGTATTCGCCGGTAATCTGCGCGAGCGTCTCTTGAACAATTTCGTCGCAATAGTCCGCGCCCGTCGAAGTCGGATAGAGTTCGGCGTTGTTGAGTAAAAACTCCGCGTCGGTAGCCTTCGCCGAGTTCGTCAGCAGAATAAAAACCGCCGCGCAGGTTAGCAAAAATTTTTTCATTGCTTAATCTCCTTGAGCCACTCCGACCACTGCAAGCCGATTTGCTCTGCGCGGGTGCCCTGCACGAAGTCATAGAACAGCCGAATTTTCTTCGCGTGGTCGCGAGACTTTTTGGAATACCAATCATCGCCCTGCGGCTCAAGCAAAAGATTCGACCCGCCCAAAAGATATTGCCGCTTGCAAATTTCCGCCAGCGACACGTCGGGATTCTTTAAAATGTCATACATGACGAGGAAAGTCGTCGTGCGCCCGTGCCCCGCTTGGCAATGGAAATGCAACCACGCATTGTCGGGCAAGTTAGCGACGAAGAGAATAAAGTCGTCGACAACTTCAGGCGCGGGGAATTGCATATCAGCCGCCGCAAAGCGTACGTAGTTTATGCCGAGTTTATCACACAGCTCGCGCTCCGTCGTCATGAAACGCGGAATTATCGTAATGGGCTTGAAAGTATTTTTATCGGCGTTGCCCAGCGGTTCAAAGGTCGTCTCGATGCCGCGCAGATTATTTAAGCGTTCAACTTCGTCGCGCTCAACTTCGCGGGCAGTCTTGCCGGCATTGGCTGTATTTTTTTCAACGTACCAACTGACGGGCAATGAGTTAACAAAGCCGTGCGACTCCTGCCGCAAGTCTATCATAAAAATCTGCGCGTCGGGCTGTTGCTCCCAAATTTTTTTACGAATAGTTTCCATTGAACTTTCCGAAGGCTGACCGCTCGCCGACGCCCAAAGCATATCCAAACCTGCGCGGCTTGGTTCACGTCCGCGCAAATCATTTTGCCAAGCGTCCGTCATTAATCGAAAATTTCTCGGCTCGGCGGAGGCTGACCCGTCAAGTCGCCAAAGCCCCGCGACCTTCTTTGCACTCGCCGCCGTGAAAACCGTCGCGCTCAATAAAAAAATCAGTGCGCCCAAAATTATTTTCTTCGCCAAAAATTTCACTCCTATAAAAGTTTTCATGCAGTCTAACAATTTATTCTTATCCGGTCAACTACTTGGCGCAGATAAAACCCGCGAACGACTCAACGTGCGAAATTTCCACGCGGGAATATTTTTCACTCAAAAGTTTTTCCAGGCTCGCAAGCGTTTCATAGGGCGGCGAAAAAAATCCTCGCGGCTCGCAAAACTTTTGAACAAAAAAATCCGTCCGCCGATTCTCGCCCTTAACGTACATGCAACCGCAAAAAGTTCCGCCGCGTTTCAAGACCCGCCGCGTCTCCGACCACGCAGAATTTTTATCGGGGAAGACGTGAAAGCCATTGACCGACAAAACCAAATCAAAAAAATTATCCGCGAACGGCAACGCGCCCACGTCTCCTTGAAGAAACTTTATCCCGCGCAGATTCATTTGCTCGGCTCGCGCCTTCGCCGCCTCAAGCATTTTGTCGGAATAGTCAAGGCAAAAAATTTCCGCGTCCGTCAAATCTTTATAAACTGGCAATGACAAGACGCCCGTCCCGACCGGCACTTCCAAGAGCCGCCCTCTGAAATTTTTTGGCACGCCCGCAAATGCTTGCTCCAAAAATTTTTGATGCGCCGCCGCGTCCAGTCCCCAAAATGCCTTCAACGCCAGCCGCGCAGGTAAGTCCGCGTTCGTCATCATGCGATCAAAGAACGTCGACAGGTGCCCGACCAGTTGATACGCCTTGAAAGTTTTACTCATGACTTGGAATTGTCGTAAGGAGCGCGTCGCAACTGCCACAGATTTTCCACGCGCCGCTGTTCGCCGTTATCAAAATCGAATCGCCCTTGCCGAAAGAAATTTCCTCGCCGCTACTAAAAATCTTGCCCGCGCCGTCGAGAATCAGCACGCTAAGAAAAGTTTTCTCGTCGACAATGCCGCGAGCCTCCGACAAAATTTCGCCGTCGAGATTGAGCTTGTCGACAACAAAATAATCGCAGGCGGCAACGTGCGGATAACTGTCGCCGCGTTTTTGGGGCGGATTTAAATTGGTCACGTCGAGAGCCTTGTCAATGTGTAGCGGGCGATTTCTGCCGTAGTCGTGAACGCGATAGCTGACGTTGGAGCTTTGCTGAATCTCGGCGAGCAAAACGCCCTTGCCGACCGCATGAATCGTCCCCGCCGGAATAAAAATCATATCGCCCTTGTGCGCGGGCACGGCGTTAAGCACTTCGACGAGCGAATTATTTTTTATGCGTTCAGCGAACTCCGTCTTAGAAATTTTTCTCTTGAAACCGCAGTAAAGCACGGAATTTTTATCGGCGTCGAGAATGTACCAAGCCTCGCTTTTGCCAAGTTGATTCTCATGAGCCAAAGCGTAGTCGTCGGTCGGATGAACTTGCACCGATAAATTTTCCCTCGCGTCGATAAATTTTATAAGGACAGGAAAATCTTCAAAGCGTCGGCAATTCGTGCCCAAAACTTTTGTACCGTTGCGCTTGAGATATTCGGCAAGAGTTGAGCCGTCTTCAATCGTCGACGCGCCGTCGGGGTGAGCCGATAACGTCCACGCCTCCGCGCAGATTTTTTCCGCGCAGTCAAAGCCGTATTCCTCAATGAGCCGCCGCCCGCCCCATACATAATTTTTACAAGCAGGTTTCAATTTCAGCATAGCCATAAAAAAATTTCCTCCCGATTTTCTTCGAGAGGAAAAATAACATGTATGAAAAATTTTTGCAAGCAGTTACCAATGATACGGCTCGCCGCGATTGATTTTGAACGCGCGATAAATTTGTTCGACGAGAACAAGCCGCGCCATTTGATGTGTGAATGTCATTTCCGACAAACTCAACCGAAACGCCGCCGCCCGCCGAAGTTCCTCGCTCAAGCCGAACGCTCCGCCGATTGCGAACGTCAAATTACTCACGCCGTCCAAGTTAAACGCGGCGATTTTTTTTGCAAAGTCTTCCGAACTTAAAGCCGCGCCAGCCACGTCCAAGACGCACAGCCACGAGTTCGGCGGCACGAGCGACAAAAGCTTTTGCCCTTCCTCTTCGACCGTGCGACATTCGGCGACTTCGCGGACTTCAACCGTTGCAAATTTTTTTATGCGCTTAATATATTCCGCGACGCCCTCAACCAAAAATTTCTCCTTGAGCTTGCCGACAACAATTAAATTTATCTTCATAAATTTTCATTCCAATAGCGGATTGCGAAAACCCGGTCGCACAGGACGTGGCGAATGCAACGGTGTTGCATTCGCGCCCGCGCTATTTTGCGTGATGCAAAATAAGCGGGTCGAACGCCCTTTTCTTTGCTTACTTTCTTTTGGGCGTAGCAAAAGAAAGTAAGAAACCACTTCACTGGTTCGACGGCTGAGGCATTTCTTCCAAAACAACTTCGACAGTCTCTTCCTTGCCGTCACGATCACAGAGAACTTTGACCTTATCGCCGACTTTGTGCGCCGCGACCTCGTTGCGAACGTCGCTGACCGAATTAACTTCCTTGCCGTCAATAGCAAGAATTATGTCGCCGCGTTGAAAACCTGCGCGACCAGCGGGCGAATCAAGCCCGACTTGGAAGACGTAAACGCCCTTATCAATCGAGAGCTGATAGCCATAACGCGCGGCAGTCGGCTTGTCGAAAATCGTCACGCCAAGATACGGACGCGCCACGTAGCCCTTATCCATCAGCTCATTGACAATCGTCTTGACCGTGTTAATCGGAATTGCAAAGCCCATACCCTCGACGCCAGTCGTCGCGAGTTTCGCGCTGTTTATCCCGATAACTTCGCCGTCGGCATTGACCAAAGCTCCGCCCGAATTGCCCGGACTTATCGCGGCGTCGGTCTGCAAAAGTTTAACGCGCCTGTCGTTGAGGTCAAGCGTCCTGTTCAACGCGCTGATAACGCCGACCGTCACCGACCCTTGAAACTCCAAACCCATAGGATTTCCAATGGCAATGGCAGGTTCGCCGACGACGACTTCATCAGAGTCGCCAAGCTCGGCAACGGGCAAATCCTTAGCCTCGACCTTCACGACCGCGATATCCGTCATCTCGTCCGTGCCAATCAGCGTGCCGCTAACCGTGTTGCCGTCCGAAAGAGAGACGATAATTTCTTTCGCGCCCGCGATTACGTGATTGTTCGTGATAATGTAGCCGTCGTTGCGGAAGATAACGCCGGAGCCGACGCCTTCCGTCTCGAACGTGCGATTGAAAATGTCGTGCGCCACCGCTTTATTTGTAATGCCGACGACTGCAGGACCGACCGTCTTTGCCACGCGCACGGCGGGAGTATTCCTCGCCTCTGAAATTCTCGCGTTGCTTTCCGGATGATTAGGCGTTTTTGGAGCCGCCTCCGTGACGTTTGCCGTCGAAGTCGTCGCAACTGTTTTTTCCGCCGCAGGTTTATCTTCACCTGTAGAGCTGTCAACCGCTCCGCTAAAGTCGCCGCAACCGCTGAACGTCAACGCCGCCACAACTGCCGTCGCGCAAATTATCTTTGTAAATTTTTTTGCCTTCATGCTCTAAGCACCTCCGCCGCCATTGTAATTTTTGCGTTGTCGATTGTCAATTCAACTTTCCATTAGAATATTCATAGGAAAAATTGCTCAAGATTTTTCCGCTTGACAGAAACAAAGTTTAAAGATAAAATTCAATGCTACTATTGACATAATATGGGAAAGTTATGCGCGTCGTGTCTTATCGGCAGTTTTTTCTGAGTTACGCCGCGTAATTTACTTTTAGTTAGGGTTAGCGATTGAATTTTGACCGTTGACCACTACAAAAGGAGTGACGGCTTTAATGTTTAATCCTGTTCAAGTCGGCAAACGAACACGCTACTCTTATGCCAGAATCAAAGAAGTTATGGAGATGCCGCATCTCTTGGACATTCAGAGAAACTCGTACGAGTGGTTCAAAAAGGAGGGGCTTCAGGAAATTTTTAAAGATATCTCGCCCATCTCCGACTTCACGGGCAACCTTGAGCTTTTCTTTGAATCCTTCTCCTTCGGCGAATCGAAATATTCTCTTGACGAATGCAAGAAACGCGACGGCACTTACGCCGCGCCCGTTCGCGTTCGTGTTAAACTCCTTAATAAATCTAAAGGCGACGTTAAAGAACAAGAAGTCTTTATGGGCGACTTTCCCATTATGACGGCTACTGGCACTTTTATTATTAACGGCGCGGAGCGCGTCATCGTGTCGCAGCTCGTGAGGAGCCCGGGGGCTTATTACGACTCGGCGATTGACCAGACGGGGCGAAATGTTTACACGGCGCAAGTGATACCGAATAGGGGGGCGTGGATTGAACTTGAGACGGACTCGGTTGGGGGGATTGCGGTTAGGATTGACCGCACCCGCAAGATGCCCGTCACTTATCTTCTTCGCGCTCTCGACTTCATCTCGAATGAACAGATTCTTGAACTGTTCGATGTCAATTTCTTCGTCGCGCAAAAAATTCATGACCCCATTGTCGGCGAACAGCTTATTGCTTTTCTTGAATCCGACTCGGAAGGCGGCAATGACGCTCGGAACGCTCTCACTATCGGATACCTTAAACGCTTGAGTCGTCGTAATGAGGAGACTTTACAAAAACTCCGCGAAAATTATTCAAAACTTGACCCAGCCAATTTGAGCAGTGCTGATAAAGAAACTTTGCAAAAACTTCTCGGTTCGGCTGATAAAGAGGCTTTGCAGAAACTTCTCGGCGCGGATAATAAAGAGGCTTTGCAGAAACTTCTCGGTTCGGATAATAAAGAGGCTTTGCAAAAACTTCTCGGCGCGGATAATTTCCAAAAACTCCTCGAAGACTCCGCCAACTCCGTCAGTGGCAATGAGGAGACTTTCCAAAAACTTCTCGACGCCTACTCCGAACTTGACCTAAAAAACGACACGCTTTCCAATATTAAATACCTGCTTGATAAACTTCATCAGCTTGACGATAAAAACGCGCTCACGCTTGGCTACAAGGCCTTTGTCGACCTCCTTGACGCTGATAAGAAAAACGGCGAAGATAATAAGGAGAAAGCTTTAATCGGCATTTATAATCGTCTGCGTCCGGGCGAGCCGCCGTCGGCTGAGAACGCGCTTTCCCTTATGAACTCTCAATTCTTTGACCCGCGCAGATATGACTTGGCTACGGTTGGCAGATATAAAATTACTAAGAAACTTGGTTGGAGACGCCGTCTTTTGGGTCGCACGCTTGCTGATGATTTACTTGACCAAGAGACCGGCGAACTTTTAATTTCTGCCGGTGAAACCGTTACTCAAGCTATGCTAGACCAAATTCCTACTGAACGCGAGGCGGAGATTTTTGGGCTGATTGAGGACGAGGTTCATCGCGGCTGCATTAACCCTATTCCTATTCGCATTAAATCTGATAATGGTGATTTTACTATGCTCTGCGCGCCCACGCTTGATATTCACGACAACCGCACCATTTGCCTTGCCGATATTATCAGCTCCATTAACTACGTCTTTGAGCTTATGAGCGGCATTGGCATTATTGACGACATTGATCATCTCGGCAACCGCCGCGTGCGCAGTGTTGGCGAACTTCTTCAGAATCAATTTCGCATTGGCATGACCAGAATGGAGCGCGTGGTTCGCGAACGCATGACTACTCAAGACGCCGAGATTGTCACGCCGCAAAACCTTATCAACATTCGTCCGGTCGTCGCCGCGATTAAGGAATTTTTCGGCTCCTCCCAGCTTTCGCAATTTATGGACCAGCACAATCCGCTGTCCGAACTTACACATAAAAGACGTCTTAGCGCGTTGGGTCCCGGCGGCTTATCTAGGGAACGTGCCGGCTTTGAAGTCCGCGACGTTCATAACTCCCATTACGGCAGAATGTGTCCGATTGAGACGCCGGAAGGTCCCAACATCGGTTTAATCGGTTCGCTTTCTAACTACGGTAGGATTAATCAGTACGGTTTCATCGAGACGCCTTATCGCAAAGTTGTTAGGAACGAGGAACGGAGTTTTGTTAGCAATGAAGTCAAATACATGACGGCTGATGAGGAAGAGAATTTTATTATCGCGCAAGCCAACGAGCCGCTTGACGAGAACGATTGGTTTATTAATGAGCGTGTTACTGCGCGGAAAAAGGAAGAGACTACCAAAGTCCGTCGCGAATTGGTTGACTACATGGACGTTAGTCCTAAGCAAGTCGTCTCGATTGCTACCGCTATGATTCCTTTCCTTGAAAACGACGATGCCAACCGCGCTTTAATGGGTGCCAATATGCAGCGGCAAGCCGTTCCTCTTCTTAAAACTCAAGCTCCGCTCGTTGGTACCGGCATGGAATTTAAAGCTGCCTGCGATTCGGGCGTTATGATTCTTGCCAAGCGGCCGGGCGTTGTCACTTATGTTGACGCCGATACTATCAAAGTCAAGGTCGACGACAACTTTGTCAATTCCGCTAAGGACAAATTTGACGTTTATCACATGCAGAAATTTGTTCGTTCCAATCAAGGCACTTGCATTAATCAGATTCCGCTTGTTGACGTGGGCGAAGTTATTGCGGCTCGTCAGCCCATTGCCGATGGTCCCGCCACCTCTAACGGCGAACTTGCTCTCGGCTACAACATTATCGTCGCTTACATGCCTTGGGAAGGTTACAACTATGAAGATGCCATTTTGCTTTCCGAAAACTTGATTAAGCGCGACATTTACACTTCCATTCACATTGAGGAATATCAGTGTGACGCTCGCGATACCAAGCTTGGGCCGGAGGAAG
>CAMYWI010000050.1 GCA_947302675.1 uncultured Selenomonadales bacterium
TCTTTAAAAAATCTTGCTTAAGTTTCTGCGACGGCTAGTGAATAGAGATCGCCCGTTGCCTTGCGGCAGCCGCGACCGTTCGCGTCGTTTCGGCTATCAATCCTCCTTTTGAATTCGATTTTGTTCGACTCGCAAGCGTATTTTAACATACCGATCAATTTTTGTCGATCCTTTCAAACATTAAAATTTGATAAGTTTTTTTGCGAATTTATATTTGCAAGTTAAAAGCGGCTGTGCTATAGTTTCGACGAAAATTTTTTTGATATGGAGAAATGATAATGGCGAATAAAAATAAAATACCAAAGAAGATGACGCAAGCCGTCGCGCCCACGAATATTCCGCGCTTACCAGCTGTGTCGATTGTCTTGCCAATGTACAATGCGCAACGATATATAGAAACTTGCGTGCGGAGCGTGTTGGGGCAGACGTTCGGCGACTTTGAATTGATTTGCATTGACGATTGCTCGACCGACGACACGTTGAAAATCGTCGTGGCGTTGGCGCAAAATGACCCGCGCATTAAAATCGTTAAGCTACCGAAAAATTCAGGCGGGGCGAGCGAGCCGCGCAATACCGGAATAAGAATAAGTCGCGGAAAATATCTTGCCTTCCTCGACGCCGACGACATGTATACGCCGACCGCTCTTCAGGAACTCGTTAGCGTCGCCGAGAAATTTAAAGCCGATGTCGTGCATACCGAGCAGGTTTACTTCCCCGAAAACCAGACGATTGACGTGACGCCGCAAACGAAGTTCACGACCTTTAGCAAGGAGAAGGGCGGCTTTTGCAAGGAGGCTTTTCTTGAGACTAATAATCTTGCCGAGCGCGTGCAAATGTTTTACAAGGGACGATTCTTTGGCTGGGTTCACAACAAACTTTATCGCCGCGATTTTCTTATGGAGAAAAATCTGCACTTCGCCAATTTGTTGACGTCGGAGGACATTGTTTTTTACTTCCAAGTTCTTTGCACTGCGCCGCGCATTGTTCGCGTCCCGAATATCGTTTACATTTACCGCCACAATCCCGGTTCAATTACGCGCAGAATGGTTTCGATTGAGGAGTCTCTGCACGCGCTGACGCATTTGATGATTGAAGGCTCGAAAATTCTGGATGACTTCATGAGCGGCTTTGAGTTCTTTGTTAAAAATCCGAACTATCGCCAGTTGCCGATTGATTATATCATTCAGCAGCATTTGATTTGGACGCAACGTTTTTATGAGAAGTACACGCCCGCGCAGTTGGATGCCGCCGTGCGCAAGGAGCTGAAAAAATATTGCGGGGACTTCACGCCGTTTTTCGCTTACATTTACGGCGCGATACATTCTTATCGTCAGCGGCTCCTCAAGTACGATAAGGAGCTTAAAGAGTTGCAAGCTAAGGTGACACTCCCCACGCCTAAAGGCGGGGGTTTCTGATTTTCAATTAAATACTTTAGGCTCGACATTAATTGCCGCAAGGTCTCGCGAACACTTGTTGCCACCGGCATTTAACAAAATCAGCAACGCGACTTTCGTCGTGGCTGGTGCCTCAGCTACTACTACTTCAGGCTCACGCCGTCCGTAGATACTTTTGCTCTTTTATCGGCGTCGTTATGCAGATTCTACTGTTTAAGCCTAAGCTTAAAATATTTCTCGCGCCTTGTATATCTCTGTGCGCCTCGTAGCCGCAACTGCACCGATAATTTCGACTGTTGCATTTATGCCGCCGTCCACATACTGGGCAAGTCTGCGTCGAATACGCCTCGCTGATTTTTTCAAGCACGATTCCGACCGACGCCAATTTATACGTTAAATACTCCAAATGTTTGCCGAAATTCCACCGCGATAACTTTTGGCTCACTATTCGACGTCTATTCCGCAAATCACGTCGGATTGAACTGCAGGAGCATTTTCCTTGCCGTCGTCGATTACTATCGCCAATTTCAACCAGCCGTCCCATACCAAACTTACCTGCTGAACTTTTCCGCGCTTTATCGATTCAACCGTCGACGGAGGCAATTTCACTTCGATTTGCTTTTGCCTTTTGCCCGCGAACGTCCCCAAGCTCAACTTCAAACGGTTGCGGGTGAGCTTAAAACTGTCTGCTTTCCACGTCGTTGGAAAATTCCTTTTGCGCCGTCACGGATATTTATTTGCTAATCCGTTATCTCTGGCTGATTTTGTAGCCAGACAAGCGGCACAATATTTGTCGGTCACGGCTTGCACGCTTTGAGAATTTATCGGATACAAACCTTTCAAAGATTTTTGCAAGTCGTCTTTGGAGCGAAGTTCTTCTCTTTGTAATTCTAAAATTTTATTCCAGACGAGAGCGGAAATACGATTGCAGGCAAAAAGTCGATTCAAATCTTCTTGACTGCATTTAAATCGGGATTTTATTGCTCGTTTCAACAAATCACCCCCTTTCGGCAAAAATTATATCAGAAATTCAAGAAAAAACTACGCCACTTCATCCCCATAGCTGAAACAAGGGGCTTTCGTGGCGCGATTTTGGTAAGATAAATTTGGAGTGTGGAAAATGTCAAAGAAAAAAAATTTGCGCGGCGTCTCGAAGGAATTGCCGCTCGTGAGCGTCGTGATTCCAATGTTCAATTCGGCGAAGTTCATACCACAGACGCTAGAGAGTTTGCTTTACCAGACGTTCACGAATTTTGAAGTCGTCGTGGTGGATGACTGCTCGACCGATAACAGCGTTGAAGTCGTCGAGAGCTTTGCGGAAAAATTCGGCGGGCGTCTTCACGTTATCAAGCTCCCGAAAAATACCGGAACGCCCGGACTGCCGCGCAACGTCGGAATTCAATTCGCGCACGGAAAATATATCGCCTTCCTCGACAGCGACGACCTCTACACCAAAACCGCGCTGGCGGAGCTGACGACGCTTGCCGAAAATTTTAATGCGGAAGTCGTTCACATGCAAAGTAATTTTATTCTTTGGGGCGGCAAGTACAAGAGTATCGACGAAGCCGCTATGACGGACATGGGCGAATTGACCAACCCGAAAAATTTTACTCTGCAATCGTATCACAAGGCAAAATTATCCGCGCCGACCCTTGAGCAGGAAGACGTTGCGGCGCGTGTTCGCAAGTGGATAGCCTCCGCGCCGAATGATTTTTGGGCAACGTGGCTGTCATTTTATCGGCGGGACTTTTTAATCACCAATCAAATTTTTTTCCCGCCAATGCTGACTTGTGAAGATGTCACGTTTGCATTTGAGGCTTTGTGCTTGGCGAAAAGGTATTTGAACGTTCCAAACGCCGTGAATATTATCAGACCGCGCGAAGGCTCCGTTTCTCGCGACGCGCAACAAATCAATTTGAATCAGCACGTGCATAAAAGAATCAGCGCGTTGAATAGCGGGTTCAATGAGTTTGAAAAGGTCATGGGCAAGATAAAATTTTTCGCGGAGCACCCCGATTATCGCTATGCCGTGCTTAGGTGGTTCGCCAATTTCAGAATCCCGCTTACACTCGCGCTTTACACGAAATTTCCGATTCACCAGCTCAACGAGATTTTGCGGAAGGAATTTCAGCCCGACGACGCGGCGTTGAGCGCGTATCTTTTCAATATGGTCAATGTTTATCAGTTGCAGATAATTAAACTTCAACGGGAACTCAAAAAGTTAAAAAGTTCCGAGCCGCTTAAATCTTGACAAAGCTCGCACTCAACTCAAGAATTTTTATTCCGAAAACCTCAAGAATTTTGGCGAAGTCGGCGGCTGTCCCGTCGAAGTCAATATCAAGCTCAAGACTCGTGCTGAGCTTGCGGGCAAAGGCATCGTTCACGCCCGAAATATTTTTAATACGTTCGCTGACGAGGCTCAACGTGCCGCCCAAGCTCTCGAACGTATTTTTTGTTATCAGCAAAGTCAAATGACGTTCGATCTGCGCGGCGGACTTCAATGCGGCTAAAGAAATTTCGTTGCCGGCTCGTCGCCCCGCCATTTTTAAAGCGTCGCTGCTGTCGATAAACGCGCCGCCGCCCGTCGCCGTGCCCGCGAAAATTATCTCGCCCGTGTTCAACTCAATCATGCGACTCGCAACTTTAACTTCGTCGGGCAAAATCTTAACCTCCGCCACGACAAGGCAATCTGCATGAAAATCATTCGCCAGCGTTTGATAAAGTTCGTCGTCAGCGGCAGTGAGCATTCGCAGTTGAACCGCGTTATTCACGTGCGCAAGGTCAACCGTTCGCGAAAAGCCTTGACGTTTCAGCGCGGCAATAATTTCGTTCTCGACTTCGGAATAGCGTTGCTTGTTTGAATCAAGAGCGATAACCGCCACGCGCGGATTATCCGCGTTCACGTCGACCAGTGATTTTTTCTCAAGCTCGGTGAGGCGCGAGGAAATTTTTTTGTCGTCAAGCTCGGCGGCAATCTCGACGACGTAAATCCCGTTCTCGACGCGGCTTGAAATTATCTCGTAACTTGAAATTAAACCCGCGCTGTCAACTGAAACTTTATCCGCAATGAGCATTGAACTTTCCGTGCGCGTCTTGGCTTTGATTGACGCCCCAAATTTTTTCTCAATCGCCGCCCGCATTGCGTTATGAATTGCCGTGCGCTCGTCAATGCCGCGCCCGACCGCGTGGATATTTTCAGCTGAACATGTCGCCACGTTCAAAAAAAATATCGCCGCTATTAGCGATAAAAATTTTTTCATAAACCAAAACTCCTTAGGGACTGAAACTAACTTTAACCGTCGTGCCTCTGTCGACAAGTTCGCCCGCGCCAATGCTCTGACTGACCGCAAAGCCCGAACCTTCCACCTCAAAACTTATGCCCGCCTCGTTGGCAAGCCGCGCAGATTCGCGAATGCTCTTGCCGTAAAATTCGGGGACGCGAGCAATTTCCGGCGCGAGTTCTTCTTTGGGCGGCTCAATTTTTGGCTCAATCTCTTTAGGACTCTGCGCGGGCATGAAACTTTGAATTGCGGCGTCGCCCTCGCCGATTTGCGCGTCCAACTCGTCCGAATCCAAACCAAGCGGTGCGTCGCTCGGCTCAATCCTAAGATAGCGAAAGACTTGAGAAAAAATTCTACTGGCAACGGGCGCGGCAATCTGTCCGCCGTAAAAAGCTCCGTACGGGTCATCGATTATAACCAACAACGCAATCTGCGGACTTTCAACCGGCGCGAAACCGCAAAACGACGCGATATATCTGCCCTCGCTGTAGCCGGAGCCGTCCTCGTTGACCTTTTGCGCGGTGCCGGTCTTGCCCGCTATCCTGTAGCCGCGAACAGACGCCTTGCCGCCGCCGCCCGTCGCAACGACCTGTTCAAGCAAGCCGATCAGTGTTTTGTCGCTCGCCGTGTCAATCGTGCGCCGAACTTCCTCAATATGCGTCTCGGAATAAGTCGTGCCGTTCGCGTTCTTTATCGTCTTGACAATGTGCGGCTTGAGTAAAATCCCGTCGTTGGCAATCGCACAAAACGCTGTGATAAGTTGCAGGGGCGTCACCGCGATACTTTGACCAATCGCCATCGTCGCAATGTCGGAGTCAACCATTTCATCGGGCGAATATAAAATGCCCGCCTCTTCGCCAGGTAACTCAATTCCCGTCGGCTCGCCAAAGCCAAAAAGTCTCGCGTAGCTGATTAACTTATCCGCGCCCAACTCCAAACCGACAAGCGCAAAACCCGTGTTCAACGACTGCTTGACGACGTCCGCGAAAGTCACCGTGCCAAAGCTTGAGCCGTTCCAGTTCTGAATTTTTTTGCCGGAAACCATGACATAGCCTGGATCGACGAAAACTTGATTAGGCGCGACAATTCCCTCCTGCAACGCCGCACCCGCCACGACCGCTTTAAACGTGGAGCCTGGCTCGTAAATGTAGGAGACGGCACGATTTTTCCAAACCTCTTGTTCGTAATCCCAAAAGCGATTTGGATTGTACGTCGGACGATTAGCCATTGCCAGAATCTCGCCCGTGCGCGGGTCCATTGCAATACAAGTTATCGCAAGCGGACTACTCTCCGCCATTGCCCTATCCAATTCCTGCTCGACGATAAATTGAATCGCGCCGTCAATCGTCAGCTGAATCGTCTTGCACCTGTCGCCTTGATAGCCGTGTTGAGCAAAGATTGATTCAAGAATCGGGCGCTCGCGCGTGTCGGCGTAGATAAATGACTCGGTGACTTCGCCTTTGATATATTTGTCGAGAGCCTGTTCGATACCGTCAAGCCCCTTGTCGTCCGTACCAACGAAACCGAGAACATTTGCCGCAAGCACGTCGTTTGGATAATAGCGTTTAGCCTCGTCGCGAAAGCCGAGACAAACCGCGTAGCCTTTCTCGCGAATCAACGCGCGAATCGCCTCATACTCCGCTTGCTCCAAACGCCGCTTGACCCACGAAAAGCCGCCGCCGACTGCTATATCTTCCAAAATCTCTTCTTCCGTCTTGTCGACGAGCGGCGATAAATCTTTTGCCAACTGCGCGGGATTTTCAACGTGATTGGGGTCGACGAACAGCGATTTGGTCATTGTGCTGACGGCAAGTTCGCGCCCGTTCCTGTCGACGATTGCACCGCGCGGCGACTGCACCGAATAATCATGCCCGACTTGCCAACGCATACGCTCGGCGAGTTCGCTACCTTGAACAAGTTGCAAATAGCCGTAGCGCACGACGACCATTCCCATTAACACCAGCAAGATAACGACCAGCCGCGTCGTCCGCGCTTTAAGAAATGCCCTGTCTTTTTTTTCTTCTGCCATGTTTAAGCTCGCGTCGCGTTTTTAAGGAGTGCGTCTTTGAGCCGCCCCTCAATCGCGACTAGTTCCTTTTCTGCCGCCTGACGTTTTTGCCGCCCCTCGTGCTGAATTCGGAGCGTTTCTTCAATCGTCGAGATTAAATCTTCGTTGACTTTTTTAACGGTATCAATGTCGACAATGCCGCGCTCGTTCGCCTTCGCCGTGTCGATTGAATTTTGCTTGAGCATTTCGGCGTTGCGCTTGAGCAGGTCGTTGGTTGCGTCGCTGACGGCGCGTTGAAGTTCAATAACTTCTCTCTGGCGCGACAAGCCGAGCGCGATAACCATTTGATTTTTCCAAAGCGGGATTGTGTGATAAATCGCCGACTGCACGCGGTCGATTAAAACGCGGTCATTGTTTTGAATCAAACGAATTTGCGGCGCGGTTTGGATTGCGAGCGTCTTGCTGAGCTTGAGGTCGTGAAGTTTTTTCTCGAAACGGTCAACGCTCTGTTCAAAATCGCTGACGACTTGAACCGCCATAGGGTCACCGCTTGCCGCCGCCTGTTCGCGAAGTTTAGGCAAGGTGACGTTGCGCATCTCTTCCAATTTCTCTTCGCCCGCGCGGATATAAAGCTGCAAGTCCTTGAAGTAGCTGAGATTTTTTTGATAAAGCGTATCGTACATGACGACATCTTCCATCATCTTGACTTTGGAACTTTCAAGCCCCGCCTGAATTTTTTCGACCTGCGTGGAAAGTTTTTCATAGCCCTGCATAATATCATCGGCCTTGTTGACGAGCGAGCCGATAATCGGAATGTTGCTGAGAAAACTGCCGCCGCTCTTCTTTGTAACGTCGAAACCTTTGACCTTGCCGACAAGATCGTTGAGCAGGACGCCGACTTCGCCCGAATCTTTAGCGCGGACTTTGGCGAGAATGCTATCTGAGAACTGCGCGATTTCCTTCTGCGCGGGCGCACCGAAATTCAGCGGCATACTCGAATCCATGAAGTTAATGCCTTCCTTAATCGACTGAACTTTTTCGAGTTCGGCGGGCGTGAGGTTCTCGACTTGCTGAGTTACCTTTTCGATTTCCTTAGCGGGTTCGACGGGAGTCACCGCCTGACTTTCCGACGAGGCGGCTTTTTTTTGTGCCAACAAATCATTGAGATTTATATCTGCCATTTTTATCTCTCTCCTTGTATTTTATGCAACGGATTGTTGAGTAGTAG
>CAMYWI010000051.1 GCA_947302675.1 uncultured Selenomonadales bacterium
AAGATCCCAAAATGCGTCAGCGTGCCGAGATTGGCGGCAATTTCGTCCGCGCCACTTATCAAGGAAATTTGCTCCTCGACCTTCAACTTTTCGGGCGAAACGACTTCAAAGCCTCGCGCCTTAAAAAAATCTTCAAAATATTTCTCGTTAAAGCAGTGAACATTGCCATGCTTTTTGAACTCAAAGCCCGTTCGCGTCAAGTAAAGTTTCTTTGAATTGCCAGGCTTAATTCGCGACATTATCTCGCGGTAGGGCAGTAAAAATTCTTTCGTGAGGTGACCAAAATCGTACTGCGCTTGCTCCGGCACCGTGATTGAGCGAAATTGCATTGGCTTATCGACGTAAATTATCCGCCCGGTGTCAATGCCCATGAGTTGGAAAAAATTATCTGTGTAGGAACGATGCTTGCCGTCCTTCAAGGTCGTGACGAAAATTATTTTCGTCTTCACGTCGGGATTTTGTATGACATACCACAGGCGGCAGAAACATTCCGTCAAGAAATGCCCGAAGTGCTCTGCCAACAGCCCGCCGAAAATTACGTCTTCATCAATCGCAACGATACTTCCTCTGTCGACCTCGTAGGATTTTTCAAGGCAGTTAAAAGTTCTTTTACTGCCGCCGCCTTTTTTGCGCCAATAGCCCGCGACGAAGTTAAGATTCTCGTCGCAGACGCCGCCCGTGTACATTCCAAAATCAATTTTGCGCGTCGGCAAAACTATTCCGCGCTCGATAACTTCGACCTCAAGCTCTTCTTCAAAAAGCCTCTCCTTCAACAAATGTTTCTTCCACTCTTCGACATTTTCGACGTACAATCTTTTCGTCATGAATAAGCCTCCGTGAAAAATTTTCAATCACATTATACGAATAGAAATTTTTAACGTCAACAAGCAAAAAAATTGCTCCCTGCGCGGGAGCGGCTTTATATCAAAAAATTTTTTAGTATTCGCGTTCGACGAACAGCGCGACGTCAATCCTGTGTCCGTCCAAATCCATTTCGACGGTGAGGAATTGCGCGTCGCTGATTTTAATTGTGAAGTCTTCCTCGATAGTAAGTTCGGGCGTGGTGATGTCGACTTCAAAGCCCATTTTCTCAAGATTCGTAGCGGCGCGGGCGGTCAGCACGTTTGCAATCTCGCGAATCGCGCTCTTTGCCATGTCGGCAAACGACGTGACGGGCACGCCCAACAGCATTATCGACGCGATATATTTCGCCGTCTCTTCGTTCATGTTGTAAATTACGTTGCCTTCGAGTTGTTTCGTCAAGCCGACCTTAATTGTGACGCCGTTGCTTATCACGTTTCTTTCCTGCAAGTAAATTCTCTGCCGCTTGGGCATCGGGAAACCCATTTGCGGCATGACTTCCATGAATGCATCTATTATCGGGTTCACCAATTTGGCATCCACTTTATCAATCTCCTTCCGCATTACATTTTGCGCGGCGTCATGCTTGCCGCTACTTTCAAGCTATAAAAAGTTCCCGTTATTTTTCTATGCAACGTCGGATTTTACCTGCCGCGTTGTCAAAATTATTTTTGTGTGTTAGACTTGCCGAAAAAATTTTTGGAGGAAGTTTTTATGCTGAAAAGATTTTTGGTCGCGCTGATTTTAATCTTGACGACCTGCGCGACCGTTTCTGCCGAGAAAATTTTGTTCATACCGCACGACAATCGACCCGTCTCCTATAAACAACCCGTCGATGTCGTCTCGCAACTCGGCTACGAAATTATTTCCCCGCCAACCGAACTTTTGACTAATCCAGACGAACTTTGGACTTGGTTCAATGAAAATGCTTTTATCGCGGATGCCGCCGTTGTCTCGTCCGACGCGCTACTTTACGGCGGCTTGATTCCCTCGCGCAGTCACCAAATCCCGCAAGATATTTTAATGGCTCGCGTCGAAAATTTCAAAACGCTCCGCGAAAATAATCCGAGCTTGAATTTGTACTTGTTCGGCTCGCTCATGCGCACGCCTTCCTTTGGCACGCCCGGCGACCGCGAGGAGCCGGACTACTACGGGCAATACGGCGCGGCGATTTTTCAGCTCACCCGTCTTTTGGATAAGCAGGAGTCTGCAAAGCTCTCTGCAAAGGAAAAAGCTCAGCTCGACGCTTACAGGAAAGATATTCCCGAAGAAATTTTGAACGATTACTTTGCTCGCCGCGCGAAAAATCTCAACGCGACCAAAAAGCTAATCGACTTCACCAACGCCGACATTATCAACTTTTTTATAATCGGTCGTGACGACAACGCGCCGCTCAGCCAAACTCACCGCGAAAACAAAATTCTCCTTGACCACATGAAGAATATCCCCAAGACTAAGGCGCAGTCACACGCCGGCATTGACGAATTTGCAATGTTGCTTTTAACTCGCGCCGTCAACGATTTAAGCGGGACTTTACCCTTCGTCAACGTCCAATTCAATCGCGGCAAGGGCGCGAAGACTATTCCTCACTACTCCGACGAGCGCATTGGCGATTCGATTCGCGACGAAATTATTATCGCGGGCGCGTTGCGTGTGCCCAAGCCCGAACGCGCAGATTTTGTCCTGTTCGTCAACACCGACCCCAACGGCGAAACTTTCGAGATTCATAATTCCCTGCCGCCGAAAGTTCTTTCCGAACATCAGCAGAAATATTTCAAGCGCAACGCTAAAGAGTTCGCCGCACTGGTCAATGACGCCGTTAAGAAAAAGTTGCCCGTCGGCGTCTCCGATGTCATCACCGCAAACGGCTCCGACAATTTCTTAATGGAACAGCTCCGCAAGAAAAAATTGCTCTTCAAGCTCCAAAGCTACTCTGGTTGGAATACCGCGACCAATTCAAGCGGCTTTGCGCTCGGCACCGGCATTCTCGCAAAAAAAATGAGCCGTGATTCTATCAATCGGCTCCTTGCCACGCGCTACCTTGACGATTGGGCTTATCAAGCGAACGTCCGCACTCAAATTGCCGATTACCTCACCAAATATCCCGACGGCTTGCAGATTTATCTGAACTTCGGCGACCACGAGGCGGAAATTGTTCCGCTTGAAAATAAACTTATGCATGAGTTTGCCAAGAAAAATTTGCCGAAGATAAAAAATTTCTCCGTGTCTAACACGTGGCACCGCATGTTTGAATGCGAAATCCATCTTGAATAGCTCGCGCGTGAACCGCTTGACCGATACAAAGCCCGCCGTCGTTGGGAGGAATCAGCTCGTGGCGCAAAATTTTCAAGCCGCGCCGCCGCAACTTCTCACACGTCAGCGAACTCAACAACGAATTTTGAAAGACGCCGCCGCTCAATGCGACGGTCTTTATTTTTGTCTTCAAACTCAAGTCCTCGCAAATCTGCGCGGTCATCTCGGCAAGGCTCTCGTGGAAAAATCGCGCCGTGTCACAAACATTTTCGCCCGCAAGACGCCGCCTCAAAATCTCGCTAAAAATTTCATTGGTAGTCATGAATTCTGCGCGGAAGGTTTTAGTCGAATGCTCGGCGCAAGCTTGAAGGCGCATTGCCGCTTCGCCTTCGTAGGTCGAGACTTTACAAATACCCAAAATCGCCGCGACCGCATCAAAAATTCTCCCAACGCTCGTCGAAGTCACGCAGTTAATATTTTTATCAAGCAAGAATTTCACGCCGCGCAGATTATTTTCGTCAGCAAGCTCCAACTCGCGGGCAACGTCGAGATTTATAAAGTTCAGCGCAATTCGCCAACCTTCCCGCGCAGATTTATCGCCGCCCGCCTGAATGAACTTGTCGAAGTGCGCGGCTCGCGTGTAAGTCTTCGCGTCGCAAATAAAAAACTCGCCGCCCCAAATCGTACCGTCGTCGCCGTAGCCCGTGCCGTCGAACGCCACGCCGATAACTTCGCCGCCAAAATTATTCTCCGCGAGGCAACTCAATACGTGCGCATAGTGATGTTGAATTTTTATCAGCGGGACGTTTAGCGCGGCAGAAATTTTTTCGGCAAGAGCAGTCGTCTGATAGCGCGGGTGAAGGTCGCAAGCCACGACTTCCGGCTCAATCTCCAGCAAATTTTTCATGCGCTCAATCGAATTTTTGAGGACTTCAACCGTGCGCAAGTCGCTGACGTCGCCGATATAGGGCGAGGCGTACAGCAGATTATTCTTCGCGAGGCAAAAAGTATTCTTGAGTTCGCCGCCAATCGCGAGGACAGATTTTTTATTGCCGTCGTAAAAAATCGGGAGCGGAGCAAAGCCGCGACTGCGCCGAACCATTGACGGGCGGTCGTCAATAAAATCCATGACGGAATCATCTGCGCGAAGGAGAATTTTTCTGTCGTGACTCAAAATCGCGTCGCACTCAAGATTTTTAAGTGCGTCTTCGTCGTCAATGGTAATCGGGACGCCGGACGGGTTGCCGCTCGTCATAATCAGCGCGTCGGGGAAATTTTTCAGCTCGTCGGGGAAGTTGAATATCAGCATGTGCAACGGCGTATAGGGCAACATGACGCCGAGTTTATTTATATGCGGCGCGACATTTTCCGCAACTCTTCTCCCTTCTCCCATTTCCCTTTTCCCTAACAAAACGATTGGCTTTTGCGGGCTGTCGAGAAAAGTTTTTTCCGCGTCGGAGAGGAAACACTCGCTCTTAACGGCGTCAATATCTTTGAACATGACGGCGAAAGGTTTAGTCGGGCGAGTTTTGGCGTTGCGGAGTTTTTGAACGGCGTCGAAATTCCGTGCGTCGCAAGCCAAGTGAAAGCCGCCAATGCCTTTAATCGAGACAACGCCGCCGCCCGCCAAAATTTTTCGGACATGCTTAATCGCGTCGTGCCCGCGCAGATTTTTTCCGAGCAGATAAACTTCGGGACCGCAGTCGTTACAGCAAACGGGTTGGGCGTCGAAACGTCGCGAGTTTGGATTAAAATATTCCGCCGCGCAGGCGTCGCACATTGGGAAATCACTCATGGAAGTGCGCTCGCGGTCGTAGGGCATATTTTTTAAAATGGTGAGGCGCGGACCGCAAGCCGTGCAATTTATAAACGGGTGCAAGTAGCGGCGGTCGTTCGGGTCTAAAAGTTCAGCGGCGCACTTGTCGCAAATCGCAATGTCGGGCGAGACGAAAATATCTCCCGCCTCGCGAACGCTCTCGACGATTTGGAAGTCGTCAAAAATTTTATCGGGCAAAGTTTCAGCGTCGAGCTTTAAAAGCGTGGAGCGCGGAGGGTTTTTTCTTTGCAAGTCGTTCACGAAGTTATTCAAAGCGGTGTCGGAACCTTGCGCAAAAATTTCGACGTAAGAGCCGCGATTGGCGACCGAGCCAAAAATTTTGTGAGAGTCGGCAAGATTTTTCACGAACGGACGAAAGCCCACGCCCTGAACTATCCCGAAAATTTTTATGTTGAGCAACTTCATTCGCCTCCCGCGCAGATTTTATCACGTCTTCTTGATAATCTGTAGTAAAAGTTTGAAAAAAATTTCTCAAAGTTATTGCTTGCCTAAAATGATTATGTTATAGTAAACGGCGGTTATTGACGGTTGAGGATTTTTTCGTCAAAGCCAATCAGACAGGTGGTTGATATGGAAGTAATATTGTCAGAGTGTTTAGGATTTTGCTACGGCGTCAAGCGGGCGATAAGAATTGCCGAAGAGCACGCGGATGGGAAAAGTTGTACGTTGGGACCTATAATCCATAATCCGCAAATGGTAGAACGACTGCGCTCAAAAGGTGTCGGCACAGTCGAAGATTTGACGGCGATGGAGGAGGGCACGATAATAATTCGCTCACACGGCGTGGGACCACAGGTTTACGAAGAGGCAAAAGCCAAAGGATTAAATCTCGTCGACGCGACTTGTCCGCACGTGAAGAAAGCGCAACTTTCTGCAAAGGAATTGGCAAAGGAAGGGCGGCAGGTAGTCATAATCGGCGAAAAAAATCATCCGGAGGTAAAAAGTATCTTCGAGTGGTCGGGCAATCGGGCAACTATAATCGAGACGGAAGAGGACGCAAAAAATTTCGCGCCCGCGCCCAAGCTCGGAATAGTCTCCCAAACAACGGTGAGCGGCGAAAATTTTGTTAAGACAGTGGCGCATCTTTTGGGCAAGTCAAAGGACATAAGAATTTTGCGAACGATATGCACGGCAACAGATCAGAGACAAAAGGCGGCACTGGAGCTAGCGTCGAAAGTCGACGTCATGCTTGTTATCGGCGGACGAATCAGCGCGAACACGACGCGGCTCGCTCAACTTTGCGAAAAAAAATGCAGAACTTACCACATAGAAACAGCTCAGGAACTTTCACTTGACTGGTTAGAAAACGCCAACAAAGTTGGTATCACAGCCGGTGCCTCAACGCCGGACTGGATTATCGGGGAGGTTTATAAAAAGTGTCAGAGGATTTGAAAAACGTGGAAATGGGTAATTGGTTGGAAGATTCGGAGAATTTTAAAGACCTTCAGCCTGGCATGGTGGTTGAAGGCACGGTTATTCAAGTCAACCGCGACGAGGCGTTTGTCGATATTGGCTACAAGCAGGAAATTCCGATTCCGAAGAAAGAGCTTGCCTATCCGGAGCCGGATTCGGCGGAAGACGTCGTCAAGAAGGGCGACAAGATCAAAGTTTACATTCAAAGTCTCGGCGGCGAAAACGGCGGCGTCCTTTCCAAAAACAAAGCCGATGCCGAAGTCGTTTGGGACGATTTGCGTGCGATTAAGGCTCACAACGATGACCCCAAAGTCACCGAACTTGAGCCGGTCGACGCCAAAATTACGAACGTCGTCAAAGGCGGCTTGACTGCTACCGTCAACGGACTGCGCGGCTTTATTCCCGCGTCGCAAATGGAATTGCACTTCGTCAAGGATTTGAGCGGCTACATTGGGCAGACGGTTAAGGCGTTGCCGATTGAAATTGAATCGCACAAACGCCGCCTTGTCCTCAGCCGTCGCCAACTGCTTGAACGTGAGCGCGAAATTAAACTGCAGGAAGTTTTCGGCAAGTTGCATGTCGGCGACACGATTAAAGGCACGGTCAAGCGTCTTGTCGACTACGGCGCGTTCATTGACGTGGGCGGCGTCGACGGGCTTGCGCATATTTCCGACCTTTCTTGGGAGCGCATTTCGCAACCTTCCGACGTGTTGCAGGTCGGGCAGGAAGTCGACGTTTTTGTTAAGGATATCAATCCTGAGTCGCACAGAATTTCGCTGTCGATTAAGCAGACGCAACGCGATCCCTGGCTCGACAAAGCGGAGCAGTTCAAGGAAGGCGACTTTATCGAAGGCAAAATCGTTAAGCTTGCGAAGTTCGGCGCGTTCATGGAGATTGAGCCGGGCTTTGACGGTTTAATTCCTATGGGCGAACTTAGCGACCGCCGCATTGAGAACGCGGAAGAGGCTATTCAGGTTGGCGATATCGTTAAGGTCAAAGTCCTGCGCATCGACCAAAAGCGCAAGCGTATTTCCCTCTCGATTAACCGTGCGCGGCGCGACAACAGCAACGCCAATTACAGACGCTATCAGCCCAAAGGTGAAGTCGAAGTTAATCCCGCAGAGTAATCGATTGTTAAGACTCCCGCAAATTTAAAAAGGGCGGCTTGGAGAAATCCGAGTCGCTCTTTGTTTACTAAAAAACTTTTCCTTTGCATATGAACATACTTTCTTTGACCGGACAAAGAAAGTATGCAAAGAAACCCGCCTCGCAGGGGCGTAGCCGCTTGAACTTCCTGTTCAAATGGCGAACGCTTGCGGTGCCAGCGTT
>CAMYWI010000052.1 GCA_947302675.1 uncultured Selenomonadales bacterium
AATGAACGTCATGATTGTCGGTTATCGCGGAGAAATTTTCTGGGACACTTCAAAGCCCAACGGCACGCCGCGTAAACTTTTGGACGTGTCGAAGGCGGCGACTCTCGACTGGACTTACAAAACCGAATTGCGCGACGGCATTAAGCTTGCGTCCCTTATCACGCCCGCTGTCGAAAGGTGGGTTGCGTGATGAAAATCTTGATAACAGGCGCAAGCGGCATGGTCGGGCGCAACGTCTTAGAGTCGCCGCGCAGTAAGAATTACGAACTGTTCACGCCGAGCCATAAGGAATTGGATTTGCTCGACAAGGAGGCGGTCGCGGCTTATCTTGAAAAAAATCCTCCCGACATGGTGATACATGCGGCGGGCGTCGTCGGCGGCATTGCGGCGAACACTCGCCAGCCGCTGAAATTTCTGGTTGAGAATCTCGACATGGGGCGCAACGTCATTTACGGCGCGTATCGCGCGGGCGTCAAGAAGTTTATAAATCTCGCAAGTTCCTGCATGTACCCGCGCAACCACGAGACGCCGCTAACTGAAGACATGATTTTGACGGGCGAGCTTGAGCCTACGAACGAAGGCTACGCGCTCGCGAAGATTGCCTGCGCCAGAATGTGTGACTACATCACGCGCGAGAATCCCGACTTTCAATACAAGACTTTGATTCCCTGCAACATCTACGGACGTTGGGATAAGTTTATCGGCGATAGGGCGCATATGATTCCCGCCGTGATTCACAAACTTTATTGCGCGGTTGAGGAGGGGCAGGACGAGATTGAAATTTGGGGCGATGGCTCCGCGCGGCGCGAGTTCATGTACGCGGGCGACTTGGCGGATTGTATTTGGCAAGCCGTTGAACGCTTTGACGAGTTGCCGTCGCTCATGAATGTTGGCACGGGCGAGGATTATTCCGTCGACGAATATTATCAGACAATCGCGCAGGTCGTCGGCTTCAAAGGGACTTTCACGCACGACTTGACTAAGCCCGCCGGCATGAAACGCAAGCTCACCGACATCATGCGCATGAAAGATTTCGGCTGGCAACCACAGATGACTTTGACGGAAGGCATAAAGTTATCGGTTGATTTTTACCGCGAACATATTATCGGGCAAACCGCTAACAAAATCGGCGTCGGCTGGGCTTTCATCAGTGACACGGGCAAACGCCTTGTCAATGAAATTCTGAATGCCAATCGGCTCAGTCAAGGTCCGCTTGTTCACAAGTTTGAAAAGGAATTCGCACGACTTCACAATCAGAAATACGGCGTCGCGCTCAACAGTGGAACTTCGGCATTGCATGTCGGCTTGGAGGCGTTGAAGGAAAAATTTAATTGGAAGACAAATTCTAAAGTGCTCGTGCCCGCCGTGACGTTTATAGCCAGTTCAAACGCTTGCTTGCACGCGGGGCTTGAGCCGGTCTTCGTCGACGTGGACGCCAAAACTTACAACATTGACCCCGCGCAGATTGAGAAAAAAATTGACGCGGAGACTGTCGCGATAATGCCAGTTCATCTTTTCGGGCAACCCTGCGAAATGGAGCCGATTGTCGAACTCGCCGCCAAGTACAATCTCAAAATCATTGAGGACTGCGCGGAGGCTCACTTTGCCACGTACAAGGGAAAGTCCGTTGGGAGTTTCGGCGATGTTGCGGCTTTTAGCACATACGTTGCGCACACGATAACGACGGGCGTCGGCGGCGTTGTCACGACGAATGACTGCGAGCTTATGGAAATTTTTAGGTCACTCATTGCTCACGGGCGCGCTTGCACTTGCGAAGAGTGCGTCGCCTCGAATCCCAAGAAAGTTTGTCCGCTCCGCATGAAAGCGGAAATGGACAAGCGGTTCATGTTTATTCGGCTCGGCTACAGCTACCGAATCGGCGAGTTCGAGGGCGCGATTGGCTTAGACCAGTTGGAGCACAAAGATTTTATAATGAACACGCGCAGAGCGAATGCAAAGTATCTGACGGAAAATCTGCGCGGCGTCGAAGAGTATCTGCAACTGCCGAGTTATCCCGAACACGTCGAGCATTCGTTCATGATGTATCCGCTTGTCGTCAAGAAGGGTGCGCCGTTCACGCGGCGGGAGTTGACGACGTGGCTTGAGAAAAATAATATCGAGACGCGCCCGATGATGCCGCTATTGAATCAGCCGCTGTATAAGAAACTTTTTGGCGACGTGGAAAAAGATTATCCCGTTGCCGAATGGCTCAATCACAACGGCTTTTACGTGGGCTGTCATCACGGCTTGCAGAGGGCGCAACTCGACAAGATAATTGATTGCCTGCGCGGCTTTTTAAAGGAGCAAATTTAATGCAGATAGTTTTATTATCGGGCGGGAGCGGGCAGAGGCTTTGGCCACTGTCAAACGACGTGTGCTCAAAACAATTCCTGAAAATTTTCAAGGACGAGGAATGCATGTTGCAAAGAGTCTTGAAACAAATCCGTCGCGCGTGCGAAGGCGTTCCGATAACGATAGCGGCGGCGAAGAAACAGGAGCCGCTCTTCAAAAAATATCTCGGAGAAAATTTCGAACTGTCGACCGAACCTTGCCGCCGAAATACTTTTCCCGCAATAGTTTTGGCGGCGGCTTATCTTCACGACGTGAAAAAAATTCCTGTTGATGAAACGGTTATCGTTTGCCCCGTCGACCCGTATGTTGACGACGATTTTTTTGCGCAATTCCCTTTGCTCGCCGCGCAGATTGCAAACGACGCGCCGCTTGTGTTAATGGGGATTGAGCCAACTTATCCTAGCGAAAAATACGGCTACATTATTCCGCAGAGCAAGGAAGAAGTCAGCCGCGTTAAAATGTTCAGAGAAAAGCCTGGTCTCGTCGACGCGCAGAAATTTATCGAGGCGGGCGCGTTGTGGAATGGCGGCGTCTTCGCCTTCAAGCTCGGCTATGTTCTCGACAAGGCGCGAAAACTTTTGGGCATGTCTTCGCACGCCGCGCTGATAAAAAATTACAGCGAACTTCCCAATATCAGCTTTGACTACGCGGTTGTTGAGCACGAGAAAAATATTAAGGTTGTGCGCTACGTCGGCGCGTGGAAGGACATTGGCACGTGGAACACGCTGACCGAAGTCCTCGAACAAAATTTTATTGGGCAAGTTCAATCGGACATAACCTGCGAAAATGTTCACGTGATAAACAATTCCGACGTGCCGATAATTTGTATGGGCTTGAAAAATGCGGTGGTCGTCGCGGGCGCGGAAGGGATTTTGGTTTCGGACAAGGCGGCGTCGAGTTACATTAAGCCTTTCGTCGAGTGCTTGGACAGACAAATCCGATTTGCCGAGAAGTCTTGGGGCAGTTTCAAAATTATCGACGTGGAAAGCGGCAGTTTAACCGTCAAGGTGACGTTGAATCGCGGTAGCCGCATGAGGTATCACAGCCACGAGCGGCGCGACGAGGTTTGGAATTTCATTGAGGGCACGGGCAGGATTATCATTGACGGCGAAGAAAAAGTTGTTCGCGCGGGCGACGTGATAAAAATTCCGCGCGGCGTCAAGCACACAGTCCTTGCCGACGAGCCGCTTAAAATTATCGAAGTGCAACTCGGCGAAGATATTACCGTCGAAGACAAAATCGTTTGGTAGGAGATGATTTGATGATTACAGTTTACATAATGGGCGGCATTGGCAACCAGCTTTTTCAATACGCGGCGGCGCGTCGTCTCGCTCACAAACTGAATACGGAGCTAAAGCTCGACACGACTTTTTACGAGCATGATAATCTTCGCTCTTACGCCTTGAATTTGTTCAACATAAAAGAAACGATTGCCACACCAGAGGAGATTCAACGCGCTCGAAAATTTTCCAAAGAAAGCGGCTTGGGAGTAGAACCTTTTGGCACAAATTTTATGCCGGAGGTTTTGAATTATCCCGACAATGTTTGGCTTTATGGCTACTGGGCAAATGAAATATATTTCGCTGACATTGCTGACATTCTCCGCCGCGAGTTCACGTTGAAAAATTCTTTAAGCCCAGCGGCTCAACGTTGGAAGGAAAAAATTCTTGCCGCTCAGTGTTCAGTATCGTTGCATTTCCGTCACGGCGATTATGCTTACAATAGCGTTATAAATGACGCTCAATCGAGAATTATACCGCTCGATTATTATTACCACTGCATTGAACTTTTGCAACGCGAGTATAAAAACTTGACGCTGTTTATTTTCTCGGACAATCTGAACTGGCTCAAAGAAAATTTTCGTTCGGACCTCCCAACTGAATTTGTCGAAGGCGAGGATTTGCAGGACGTTGAAGAGCTTTACTTGATGAGTCTTTGCAAGCACAACATAATTGCCAACAGCACGTTCAGTTGGTGGGGCGCGTGGCTCAATCAAAATCCCGATAAAAAAGTTTTCAGCCCCGTGTCAAATACGGAAAAAATTCCGCCACCAACGAATATTCTGACTGACTCGGAGAAATGGATTAGGATGCCTGTTGATTTCAGTAAACGCCCCGAAATAACTTTAAGCCCGTACTTTTCGATTTTGCTCGTCGTGAACAACGGCATTGACACGCTCGACGAGAGTTTGAACAGCATAATTGGGCAGGATTATAAATTTTTTGAGCTGATTATAATCGACAACGCCACGACCGACGGTAGCGGCAAAATTTGTCGTGAAGTCGCCAAAACTCATGACAACGTTACACTGATAAAACTGCACAGCAAAATTTCAAACGGAGCCGCGTGGAATATTGCACTCAAGGCGGCGCAAGGAAATTACGTCCTCTTCCTCAAGAGCGGCGACAGAATTTTTCCGGACGCGCTGACGTCGCTGTACCTTAATAACGAGCACATTGTTGCCGACGTGGTAAATTATACTGCTTATGTTAAGGAAGACCCTCGCGGCGATATCGAACTTGCCGGCAAAAAATTCGTCCTTAAAATCATCTCTGTGTTCAAAAATTTACGGGATGCTTTTCGTGAGAAATTGGATAAGCAGACGCTCCTAAAAGTTATGGCGTGCGACGAAACTTTTCCGCCGCTCGGCGCGAGGATTTTCAAGCGCGAATTTCTTTTGGAGCACGCGATTGAATTCAAAGAGAAAATCGGCGACGACGCGGAAGTTCTTTTCACGCTCGACGCAATGTTTCAGACTGACGAGATTACTTTTATACCAAATATTTTTTACGTTGCGCCGCGCGACAAAGCTTGAGCCGAAAAAATTTTTTAACTGCCGTCAAGCGCGGCAGATTTTTTTTTTGCCATATGATACAATATCGCCGAAAATTTTTTGTAAAGGAGTGAGTGGTATGTCTGTAGGGAAATTTATGTTCATATGCTTGACGGGTTTGCTTTTGAATTTGGTCGGCTCGGCGGTCGCCGAAATTTTCAACCTGCCTGTTTTCCTTGACACGAGCGGCACAATTTTTATCGCGGCACTGGGCAGTTACATGCCGGGCATTGCGGTCGGTTTCCTTACAAATCTCCTCAAATCGCTGTTCGACTCGCATCAAATGTATTACGCCTCATTCAGTATCATTATCGCAATTTTTACAACCGTCATGGCGCGGCGCGGTTTCTTCCTAAATCTTCGCAAAGTTATTGTCCTCATACCTTTGATTGCAATTTTTATGGCGTGCTGCTCGGTCAACATCGAAAATTTTTTGCGCTCTGCCAACTTGCTCCAAACCGTCAGCGAATTTAATACGAGCTTCGTGGAAAATTTCAGCTTTGAATTTCTCGATAAAACAATCTCGGTTTTGCTGGCGTTCTTCCTCTTCAAGAAAACTCCCAATGACATAAAAAAATCCTTCCGCACGCTCGGACAAAGACAAGCTCCGCTTACCGAAGAAATGAAACGCGCCGTCGACAACGAAGATTATTTATCGTCGTCACTGCGCACCAAGTTGCTTTTGATTTTAATGCTGAGTTCGTTCTTTGTCTCGTTCTCGATTGCGTTTATCAGCTACACGATTTTTAAGGACTCCGCTTTGGGCGAGCGGGTAAAGGCTATGCAGGGGATAACGACCGTCATTTTGAGCGAACTCAATCCCGCGCAGATTGACGGCTTTGTAAATCACGGGCGCAATGATAAAAATTATACGGCGGTCGAGAGCAAACTCTACACGCTGAAAAATACCAATCCAGAATTAAGATATATCTACGTCTACAGATTTTCGGAGGCGGGCTGCCAAGTTGTCTTCGACATCAGCACGGCGGACTTCACGGGCGACAATTCGGGCGAGATTATCGATTTTGATCCTGCCGCTCTTCTTTACAAAGACGATTTGATTGCGGGCAGACCCATTCCTCCGATAATTTCCAACGACGAATACGGGCGTTTGCTGACGATTTACAAGCCGCTTTACGACGACAAGGGCAAGTGTCAATGTTATGCGGCAGTTGATTTGTCGCTCGACTCGCTCGCCGAAGAGACCAGCGATTTTGTTATCCGTTTGCTGACGTTGTTCGTCGGTTGCTTTATATTTATCTTCGTGCTGGGCTTGTGGTTCATAGAAAATAATATTATCCTGCCGCTCAACACGATGGCTTACTGTGCGCGAAGTTTTTCCTACGACAACGCCGCCGAACGTCAAAAGAATATGGAGCTGATAAAGGGCTTGAAGATAACGACGGGCGACGAGATAGAAAATTTATACTCGGCATTGATTCGGTCGGCGGAAAATGTCGCGCAGTACTTGGAGCATTTGAAATTGGCGAAAGTTGAAGTCGCAAACATGAAGGTAAAAGTTTTGGCGATGGACGAATTGGCGAACACCGACTCGCTGACGGGAATAAAGAACAAAACCGCTTACGCCACCAGGATTTACAAGCTCGACGAGAGAATTGAGGCGGGCAACGCGAACTTTTGCATTGTCATGGTTGACGTGAACTTTTTAAAGCGCGTCAACGACAATTACGGGCACGAGCGCGGCAACGAGTACTTGATTAACGCCTGCAGGTTGGTTTGTTCGGTTTTCGGCGAGGAACATGTTTATCGAATCGGCGGCGACGAGTTTGTTGTTATCGTCGAGGGCGAGAAGGTTTCGCTGTGCAAATATTTTGTGAAACAATTCAAGGCGGAGATGAATCGAAAGGCTAAAAATCCGTTGCTTGAGCCTTGGGAAAAAATTTCGGCGGCGGTCGGCATTGCGTTTTACGAGGCGGGCGTTGACCAAAGCGCGGACGAAGTTTTCAAACGCGCCGATAAGCTTATGTACGAAAATAAATTGGCTATGAAGGCGCAACGCACTGATTGACGAAAAAATTTTCCTGTCACGTCAAAAAATTTTGGCGCGGCAGATTTTTTTTGCGCCGTGTGTTATAATGACTGAAATTTTTATGTATTAAGGAGCGCGTTCATTGCAAATAATTTACAACCTTGCGGCGATACTCGTCGTGATACTAATCATTCCGGTGTTCATGATTCGTTCGATACGCGAGCGCGGCTTTGTCGAGCGAATCAGACAGAGCTTTGGGTTCTTCCCGAAGGGCGCACTTGACCCCGTCGCGAAAAAAAATTGTATCTGGGTACACGCGGCGTCGGTCGGCGAGATCGTGGCGACGAGTCCGCTCATTAAGGAATTCCGCCGCGAGTTCCCTAAGTCGCCAATCTTAGTCTCGGTCGTGACGACGAGCGGCTACGAAATGGCGAATCGAATCATCAAGGACGCGGACAGCATAATCTATTTCC
>CAMYWI010000053.1 GCA_947302675.1 uncultured Selenomonadales bacterium
GCCAATCTGATTTGAACTTCGGCGTTAAATTTTTCTTGCTCGGTCATTTTAATCACCGCCTTTGCTTATTTCGTACAGATTATTTGGAACTGCTTGATCAAACGTAAAGCCGTGCGCGGTTAAGCTCAAGATTTTAAAACGGACACTGCCGCAAACATTATTGCCCCGAATGCCACGACTGCCGCGATTACTATGTTTTGAATCTTGTCGCCGAGCCGATCTATTTTTGCCTCCAGTGCCTTTCTGTCGGCGTCTTGCCTGTCTTGTATACGTCTCATGTCTTCGCGTTGTTGTTGTAATTCGTGAATGCACATTTCAAACTTCGCGTCTTGCTTTGCCAATCTGATTTGAACTTCGGCGTTAAATTTTTCTTGCTCGGTCATTTTAATCATCGCCTTTATTCATTTTGCACAGATTATATCACAAAAAAAGAATCAAGTCTTCGACTTTTTTAAGCCGGAGACTTTTTAAGTGGGTATTTTATGAGTGGGTGGGTTAAGATGATGTCAAGTTAGCTGTTGCCGTCAGTCTCGCCCGCGATAATTTTTGAAATTTCACGGAAGGCGTCTTCGTTGCGCTCGCCCTTGATGTTGAGCACCAAACTTTTGCCCGCGCATATTCCGAGATTGACGAGCGACAGGATACTTTTGTCCGTGCCGAACTTTTTACCCGACGCAATGCTTATCGAGCAATTTGTCTCTTCGGCGACCTTGACGATGTGTGCGCTCTCTCTGAATCCGATAACGCCTTTGGCAACCATGATGAAGGAAACTTCCTTGCGCGGCGTCGTCTCGACAACCGGCGCGGCTTTATAATTATGTTTTGTAACCTTGTTAGCTTTGTATGCGTGTTTCATTTTTGGCAACTCCTTTTTAAAACTTTCTTTGAATCCTTTGCGCCTCCCTGCGTCAAGTGTATTGTAGCAGAGCCGCCGCGTTCGGGCAACGGGCATTCATTCTTGTTTCATGCGTAAATCGGTCGTGTTTTGTAATGAATTCCTTCCGATTCGATAAAAAATGCCTCTCAAGTCGAGAGGCTTTTATTTTTATGAGTTCTGATAGCCGATAGCTCGGAGCTTTTTAATGGCGTCGGGCAAGTGATTCATAACGTCGGAGGCAATCAGCCCTTCCGCTTTTTCTTGCGCCGCGAAATTTCCTGCGGTACCTTGCAACCAGACGCCTGTTAGCGGCGCGAAGGGCGTTTGCTTCATGAGACCGGCAATCGTGCCCGCCAACACGTCGCCGCAACCGCCCGTTGCCATTGCGCTGTTGCCGAGCGGCGAGATAAAAATTTCTCCGTTCGGATAGCCGATGATTGTCGTCTCGCACTTGGCGATTATTATTGCCCTAAAAGCCTGCGCGGCGCGTCGGACTTCAGGGACAAGCGCGGGACGGAGTTTTTCGACGGGAATATCCAACAGCGCGGAGAGTTCGCCCAAGTGCGGCGTGAGGATTGGAATTTGCTTGCAGGCTTTGAGTTCGTCCACGTTGCCGTTGAAAGGATAGATTGCGTCGGCGTCGAGTATCAGCGGCTTGTCGACCTCCGCGACGATTTTCTTGACAAGAGCTTGAGTCTCGCTCTCGCGACCGAGTCCGCAACCGATTAAAATTGCGTCGGCTTTTTCTGCCAAGTCCAAGATTTTTTCTGCCGCCTTGTCGCCGCCGATTATCCCCTGCTTAACTTCGTCGAGCGTTGCCGTCATGACTTCCGTTAATTTGACTTCGTAAATCGGATTGAGACTTTCGGGCGTCGCAAGTGTCACGAGACCCGCGCCGACTTTCATCGCGCTCATTGCCGCGAGAGACGCCGCGCCCGTCATGCCGCGCGAACCCGCCACGATTAAAATTTTCCCGCAAGTCCCTTTGTGCGAGTCTTTAGCCCGCGCAGGTAAAAAAGTTTGAGCGAGTTCGTCGTCAATCAGCGTTTGATGAATTTCGTCGTTCAAAAGTTCGGAAGGAATGCCGATGTTGTCGACAATGAGTTTTCCGACGTAAGACGCGCCAGGACAAATGTAATGACCGATTTTGGGCAAGCCAAGCGCGACCGTGCAATCAGCTTGCATAGCCGCCTCGCCGACTTCGCCCGTATCCGAATCGACGCCCGACGGAATATCAATCGCGACGGTAATTTTTTTCGCGGCATTGACCAAGCGAATCAAGCGGAGCGCGTTCGGACGAATCTGCCCGCTAAAGCCCGTGCCAAGTATCCCGTCAACGACCGCGTCGGAAAATCTCAACGTGACTTGCAGACGTTCCCAAGCCCTGTCGCTGTCGAGCTGTTGAAGTTCGACGCCCATGCCGCGCAGAATTCTCATCTGAACATTAACCGACGCCGTGCGGTGATCCTTGTCGCCGAGCAAAAAAATTTTCACGCGTGCGCCCGCGTTCGACAAATATCTTGCCGCAGTCAGTGCGTCGCCGCCGTTGTTGCCGCTACCCGCCAACACGCAGACGCTTTTCTTCGACACGTCGCCCAAAAGATTTTTCACCGCCTCGAAGACACGATGCCCCGCGCTTTCCATTAAAGACAGCTCCGGCAAGCCGTATTCCTCGACCGCGCTCTTGTCTATGTCGTGCATTTGTTTTGCCAATGCCACTTTCATACAAAAATCCTCCCGAAAAAATTTTATGCATTATACCAAAGCGCGTCGACTTTTACAAAAAATCGCCGCCGATAAATTTATGAGTGCTCAAAAGAATCTGTCGAGGAAGGATTTTTTCTGCGGCTTTTTCTGCGCGGGAGCTTTCACGGGCGCGGGAGCCTTTTCGACTTCGACGGGCGCGGAGTTGGCGGCGGCTATGTTGAAAAGCGCGGTCGCTATGTAATTTATTTTATTGAACTCCGCCTCCACGTCCTCGATGTTATGATCTTCGCTCTTGTTCACGGCGTCTATCGCCATTGAAAAAATTTCCTGCGAAATGGCGGCGTTCTGCGCGTCGTTCATGGAAGGGATTTTGCGATAATTTTCCTTGAGGCAATCGTTGCGCAACTCCTTTGTCACGATATAGCGACGAACTTCGCCATAAACTTTTTCAAGCTGATTTTTGGCGTTGTCGAGAAGTTTATTTGCCTCTTTAAGAAGTTGCTCCTCGTCCGCCTTGCCGAGCTGCAAGCCTTTTAAATGTTTCTCGAACTCGACCAGCGTCACGCTCGTAACTTGGTAGCTGCTTTTCTCCGCCTTGTCCAAAAATTTTACCTTATAGACCGAACGTTTCATGCCGGAGCCGACAGCCTTTTCGTTCGTGAAGTCGAGTAGCGAACGATTTGTCGGCACGAGCTTTTCTATGACAATGTAAATCGGCTTGAGTATGCGCTTTAAATCTTTTTCGTTCACAAATTTAATTCCTCCTGTCTAAATCGTCGGGATAATGCCTTCGCCCGCGAGCATCCACATGAGCGGATCCAAAACTCTGTGCGGACGAACTCGCGCAAGGCGTTTATGAATATCGGGCGGTCTTCCGAAACTCGACACGCCGAAAACTCGCACGTCTTTAAAATTCGCGTCGATTGCTCCGAGAAAAGCCGTCTCGCCCTGCCGCGTGAGCCAATCGCGAATTTCAAGGTCAACCATTTTGCTATCCGAATCGACAAAGCCAAAGTTTTTAACGTGCGGGCTGTCCTTTAAAATAGTCGAGTCGGAGCTGAACCCGTTGACCATTTCGGCGAGCGCGTCAAGCTTTGTGATGACGACGGCGGCGCGACGTTCAATCTTTTTGCCGGGCGCGATGTTGCAATTTCGGCGAATGTAATTCGACAGCGAATTGACCATGCTGACCATATTTGCGGGCGCGGAAGTCTGGCGTTCGGTCGCCATTGAGGCGTTGAGAGTTTCAAAGCGCAGTTCGCCGCGCACGCTCGGCAACAACAGCGGGTCGAACATTATCAAAAGCATTCGTGCGCCCGAAAGGTAGCGGCTGATTTTTGAATCAAGCGGCGTATAGTCGATGTGTTCGCAGTCTTCTCCGGCTCCGTCGTAAATCGTAAGGGCGCAAGTTGGAACTTTTTCGCCGCGCCCCGAATTGTCAAGGAGCGTCCAAAGTTGTGGCTTGGGTGAAACGCCCGCCTCCGTGCCCTTTAAACAATGTCGCGCCTCGTAAACGTTTTGCTCGTTGATTTGCGCACGCATTGTCGTTTCAACGTCCATTGCCTGCAAGACCCACGGCAAACCCGAATATTTTAATTCGTGCAGGAGCGTTGTCAAGTAGCTTGACTTGCCCGCGCCCGCCACGCCGACCGCGCAGAAACTCAGAAATTTGTCGTGGAAAAGAATTTGCGGCGGCAATTTTTCTCCGCAGTACCGGCAAACCGCCTCGCGAATCGTCAAGCCGTGATTGCGGCAGAAACTTCTTTTGCACACGGGCAAGCGATTTTTAAATCTGTCAGTAAGCGAGAGTTTGACTTCGTGGCGGTTGTCTTCGTCGGGCACGCAAAAGAATTTCAAGTTGCCGAGCTTGAGCTTGCGCAGACAGTGCGGGCAAATGGCGGTCGAGTTTCGGAAATTGAACATTTACTTATAACCTCGTTTATTTCTTCGGGACGGTCAAAGTTTCGGGGCGCGACGCCTTCAGCTCAAAATTCTGCTCGTCCTCTTTTGAAGTCAGGAGCTTGACGACTGTGCCCGCCGAAATATCTTTCCACGTATCGTTCGGCAATTCAATTTCGAGCCGCCCGCCCTTGTAGCCCGTCGGATATTCGCGAACCGCGCCGAGCATTTTCGTTGCCGAGTCGCCCAACTCGATATTCATGCGCCCATCACGCCGACAAACCAAAAACATTTTCGGAGTAAGGTGCGCCTCGCTCTCGATAATCAGCTTGCAATCTTTGGCGTGAATTTCTTTCTTGAAAAGCCCGCTCGTGCCCCATTCCAAGTAGTACGAAATAATTTCCTTCGGGCGGTTGTTGAGGACAAGGGTACTGGGCGCGGAGTAGGCGGCGGAGCCGTCGCTGAACTTGTATTCGCCTATGACCGTGATATAAATTTCCTTCGGCGGCAGGTGGCTTTGTGCAATGAAAGTGTCCTGCGCGTACTTCGCCGCGTAAATGCGATTCATTTGCCGCGCCTTCGCCGTCTCAATCGTCGCGTAGAGTTCGTCGGCGTCGCGCGTGTTAATCTTGTAGTGAATCATGTAGAGTTTTTCGGGCACGGATTTTAAAACGAGTTTCAAGCCGCCCGCGTCGATTTGCGTTTTAGCGGCGTCAATCTCGCAAGGCTCGACGTTCGCGCAGGTCACAACGTCATTGATAATTCCAAGCTCGCGTGTCGCGCTGATGACGGCGATTTTGGCGGTGTCGCTGTTCAAAGTGAACTCGCAAGCCTCGTCGGTGCTCTCCGCCTTTTTATAGACGACGCCGCTACCCAAAAGTTCGTCGACCTTATCAAGCGCGAAAATCTTTCTGTCAATCTGCGCGGGTTCTTTCTTATCCGTGACTTCTTTAAACCAAATGGAAAAATCGCCCGTCGACTTCCACTTGAAGGAGACGCGCCCGCCCTTCACGCCGCAAATCAAATTCTCCACGAGCTTAGGCGGCTGTTCGGGCGTCAAGTTCACCGTCAAGCCGTGACTGTATTTATAATTCCGCTCAATCTTCCAAACCTTGTTATAAATTTCCTCGCTGCGCCGCGCAAAATATTTCTCGTTGTTGGCGGCGTTGTCTTCGGCGGCGTAGTAGACGCACTGCAGGCGATACTGATACTGCTTGCGATTTTTAACGTTCCTGTCGACGAAGGAATTTTGCTCGCAATCGGCGATGACGACGCTTTTGCCCGCGCTGTCACTTCGCAAAATCCGAACGCCCAAGCAAGTTTCCGCCGGCAATCGCCAGATAAATTTGCAAGTGCCGTCCTCAGTCTTGGCGATTAACTTTTTCTCGTCAAGGTCGCTGTAGTGGACGGCGGTCGCGGATTTGGGCGCGGAAGTTGTTCCGAGCCGCGTCGCGAAAACGCTGTAGCCGTAAAGAATGCCGGGCTTAACGTCGGTGTCGGTGAACTCCAACTTCTCGGTGTTCTCAATCAAAATTTCTCCGTCGCGATAAGTTTGCGGCTCGCCGTCGATTTTCCTAATCAGCGTGTAGGTTACAGCCAAATCATTTGCGGCTTGCCACGAGACATTACAAATCAGCGGGGCGGAGCTTGTCGACTTCGCGTTGACGGAAATTCTACCGCTCGGATTGGGCGGCGGCGAGTAATTTTCTTTAAGCGTGGCGATAATTGCGGGCGGAGTTTTGGGAGTGACGAGGCGCAAGCGATCCTGCGCGGGCTTGTAGTCTTTAAGCTTGCGCAAAATCTCGACGCAATCGCTTACGGCTTTTTCGGGCGCGATTGACAGGCTCGGCAACTTTTTTTCCGCCCAAGAGTAAAGTTCGCGCTTTTTAAGCTCGGCGGCGGTTTTATTTATGCGCCACTCGATTTTTTTAAGCTCGTGTGATTCGGGTTTGAGCTGGCGGGCTTTGGCGAGGAGCTTAACAATCTCCGCCGTGACGATGTTGACTGATTCGTCGGCATTACGCGCTTGCTCGACCAAATCCAACATTGAGTTCGCGTCGCCGATGTACTTTGAAAAATTTCTAAGCTCGGTAAACGAAAAATCGCAAGCTGTGCAGTGCTCGGCGGTCGCGGGAATTTTCTTACCGCATTTCGGACAATCGACAAAAAAATTTTCGCCGCAGATCTTGCAAGTGGCGCGTTCGGCTTCTTCGCGCGTGCGGAAGTTTTCAAAGGCTCCGCAGTTCGCGCAGGTCATGCAGAAAGAATTTTCGCCGGCGTCGTCAATCGCCTCGTAGGGGTCGCGCAAAAGACCCGCCGCCTTATTGTAGAGCGCGGCACTCAGCTCGTAGTTCAAAAGATTGGGGAAGGTGCGGCGAATCCGATTAATGCAGTTGTCGGCAAAGTAATTATCGCGCTTGAAGAGTTCGGGCGCGGCTTTTATCTTGGCAAAAAAATCTGCGAGCGTCTCAATCTTGAGCGAGTGGTCGTATTTAAAGCGGCTGTCGTCGGTGTTGAAAACTTGCGTCTGCGCGAGGTTGAGCAACGCCTTAATCGATTGCCACTGCGCGATTGGTGCGGAAACTTTTTTAGCCTCTTCGCGAAAAATTTCTCTCAACTCGTCCGTGTCGCGCCGTTTGTAAAAATCTGCCGACGGCTCAATCTGATTTTCAAGATAAAAAGCCAACTCGTACAGATCGTGAACTTGCGCGGACCACGAGAAATTTTTAGCGTCGGGCACGGTTTGGAACGTCGCGAAATTTTTCCTCAGCTCCTCCATTACCGAATCCGCCAGGAAAAAGTTGTTCAGCGTCGCCAAAATCTTTTGCGTCGTCTTGACGGGTTTAATTTCAAAGCCCTGCTCGCGATAAGTCGCCTCGATTGTCGAAAGGCTCAGCCGTAACTTGTCGCGAACCTGCCGAATCTGCGATTGATTAACTTGAAGTGTGCCCTGCGTGTCGCCGCGTTGCAGGTCAATGTAAAGCCGCAACTCTTCTGTTCGCTGTTGCTTGAGTGATTCTGCCTCCCGCTGTCGAAAGCGCGGGTTGTCGAGCGTCAGCGAAATGTATCCGTCCATTTGAAGTTCTTCGCGAATTTCGGCAAGGCGCGTCGGGTCGACGGTCGT
>CAMYWI010000054.1 GCA_947302675.1 uncultured Selenomonadales bacterium
TGGATGCAGGCGCAAATGCCCGACGCCTCCGACGCCTCGCTTGACGCGGCGAACTTGAAAGTTTTGCTTGAAGACGACAAGGCGGCGGCGTATGTCTATCGCGGGCTGGTCAACATGGAGCGCGAAAATTTCTATGACGCGGCGGACGACTTTCAAGCGGCTTTGGACGTCGAGGCGGAGTTAAAAGAGGCTCTCTTCAACCTTGCGCTTACTCAGGAGAAACTTAACAAATCCGACGACGCCATTAAAACTTACGACGCGCTTTTGACGATTGACGAGAAATTTGTTGACGCTTGGTATAATCGCGGGCGGCTCAAGCTTGCCAAAGATGACTTCGCGGGCGCGATAACCGACTTTGAAACGTCGCTGACGATTGAGACGATTAACGCCGACGCCTACAACGACATTGCGCTTGCTCACTTCAAGCAAAAAAATTACGAGGAGGCTTGGGACTTTATGCAGAAAGCCGCCGCGCAGTCCTCGACAAATCCCGTTGTTCAAAGCAATTACGAGAAGTTCGCCGCTTGCGTTAAGGTCAAGAAGAAATAAATTTGCTCTTGCTGACAGAGGCGATTGGCGACGACAAAAATATTTTTGGAGGTCGATAGTTTGAAATTTGCAAAGCGCATGGGGAATTTCGGCGAAGGAATTTTCGCAAGGCTCGCCGCCATGAAACGGGAAAAGATTTCGGCGGGCGCGAACATCATAGATTTATCGGTCGGTGCGCCGAACATTCCGCCGCCCGCGCACGTCATGAGCGTTTTGGCGGAGGAGGCACTCAAGCCCGAAAATTACGTTTACGCCCTAACTGATACGCGCGAACTTTTGAACGAGGCAAGCGATTGGTATCGTCGCCGCTATGACGTGGAGCTTGACCCCGCGACGGAAATTTGTTCGCTGTGGGGTTCGCAGGAAGGTTTGTCGCACATTGCTTTGACGCTGATTGATGACGGCGATTTAACTTTGGTGCCCGACCCATGCTATCCGATTTTCGCTGACGGCGCGAGGCTTGCTGGCTCGGAAATTTTCTTCATGCCGCAACTTAAGGAGCACGATTATATTATTCAGCTCGATAAAATTCCGCGTGACGTTGCCGCCCGCGCAAAGTTTATGGTCGTCTCCTACCCCAACAATCCGACGACTGCCACCGCGCCCGCCGACTTCTACGAACGTCTAATTCACTTCGCCAAAAAAAATGACGTCATCGTCCTGCACGACAACGCCTACAGCGAATTGATTTTTGACGGCTCGCGCGGCTTGAGTTTCTTGAGTTTCAAGGGCGCGAAGGAGGTCGGCGTCGAGTTCAATTCCCTGTCGAAGACTTACGGCATAGCGGGCGCACGAGTCGGCTTTTGCTTGGGCAATAAGGAAGTCGTCCGCCACGTCAAACTTTTAAAAAGCAATATCGATTACGGCTTGTTCCTGCCAATTCAAAAGGCGGCGATTGCGGCGTTGCGCAGTCCGCAAGAGGTTATCGAGAAAACTCGCGCGGCTTACATTGAACGGCGCGACGCTCTTGTTGACGGTCTCTGCGCGGCGGGCTGGCAAATGGACAAGCCTAAGGCGACAATGTTCGTCTGGGCACCCGTCCCGAAAAATTTTGGCACGTCGGAAGAGTTTGTTAAGACTTTGCTTGATAAAGCCAACGTCATGATGACGCCTGGCTCCGCGTTCGGTCCGAGCGGCGAGGGTTTTGTAAGAATGGCTCTCGTTCAAACCGTCGACACTATGAAACAAGTCGCCGCGCAGATTGCTAAAAACTTGAACTTGCAACGGTTTCAGTTGCCAACGCCTTGTGTATTTTGATATAATTCAGCCAATGCTACCACTTCCAACTTCTGCATTAATCTGATTTGGAAGGAGGTGATAGTAATGATGACTATCATCACGTCGCTTGTCGTCGGCGTCGTCGCCAGCATTATCGGCAATTACGTTTACGACAAGTACCTAAGGTAGTAGCAGGTTCTCTAGGTGTCCCAGATAATCGAGTCCCGTCGGTTAGACAAAACGAAGACCCCCGTACAGCGTCCCGTCTTGTGTCTTCTAACTAACGTTGAAAATTTACCACACGTTCAAACTTTTGTCAATGCAAAAAAATTGCCCGCCATGTCGACGGGCTTTATCTAAGGAAGAATATTATTCACTCGAAATTTTGAAACTGAATCAGCCGAGAACCTCCAGCAAGTCGTCGGTGCCCGCTTTGACGTCGCCAGTCTTGAGCGGCCGAACCGTGCCATAAGCGGAAGAATTGGTGACGATAAGCGGCGTGGTGACAGGATAGCCCGCCTTGTGAATCGCGTCAATGTCGAACGTGACGAGCAAGTCGCCGCGTTTGACTTCTTGACCGTCGGTGACGTGAACTTCAAAGTGTTGACCGTCAAGCTTAACCGTGTCAATACCAATGTGCATGAGAAGTTCCGCGCCCTCCGGCGTGACCATGCCGATAGCATGTTTGGTCGGGAAGATAAGAGTAATTGTGCCGTCGGCAGGAGCAACGAGTTTGCCTTCAGTCGGCTCGACAGCAACGCCGTCGCCCATTGCACGAGAGGCAAAGCCGTCGTCGGGGACTTCGTTCATGAGCATCATGCGACCGGTGAGGTGTGCGCCAAATTTCGCGTCTTGCATCTTGGGTTTTTCGGGTTCAGCCGATGCCGCAGCTCCGCCGCCGCTTGCGCCCTCAAGAATCGAACGGTCAATCTTGCCAGCGCGAATGTCTTCAACAAATTCCTCGAAGTTCGCCTTAACAATCGTGACGCTCGGTCCGTAAATGACCTGGATAGCATTGCCTTTGATAACAACGCCGCCCGCGCCCGTCGACTTCAAGATAGCCTCGTTGACTTTCGAGCCGTCAACCAAAGTCAAGCGCAAACGCGTTGCACAGCAGTCAATCTCAGTGACGTTATCGACGCCGCCAACGCCGCCAAGAATCGTCGCAGATTTCTGTTGGTCAGGAGTAAGACTTGCAAGAGCCGCACTGCCTGCGCCGCCGCCAGCCACGCCAACGCCGGTCGCTTTGCGGTACTCGTCCTTGCTCATCATCTTAACTTCTTCATCGTCAGCCTCGCGACCAGGAGTCTTGAGATCCCATTTCATGATAAAGAATTTAAACGTGACGAAGTAGAGGACTGCGAACACGGCGAACAGCGGCAACATCATAACCCAGTTGGATTTGTCGTTGCCGGGCAGGACGCCGTAAAGGATAAAGTCAATCAAACCGTCGGAGAATGTGGTACCCATTGCAATGCCGAGAATGTGGCACGCCGCAAAGGACAAGCCCGCGTAGAAAACGTGAATCATGAAAAGTTCTTTCGCAAGGAACAGGAACGTGAACTCGATAGGCTCGGTGATACCCGTCAGGAACGAGGTCAAGCCGACCGAGAAGAGCAGGGAACCTGCCGCCTTTTTCTTTTCGGGACGTGCGCAGGTGTACATTGCGAAAGCCGCCGCCGGAAGGCCAGCCATCATGAAGGGGAATTTACCCATTAAGAAACGGCAAGCGTCAACCGAGAAATGCTCCGTGTTCGGCGAGGCGAGTTCCGCGAAGAAAATATTCTGCGCGCCCATGACGGTTTGACCGTCGATAACAGCCGTGCCGCCAAGACCCGTCTGCCAGAAGGGCAGGTAGAAGATATGATGCAAACCAAAAGGAATCAGTGCACGTTCACAGCAACCAAAGAAGAAGGTGCCGAAGTAGCCCGCCGCCTGAACGACGCCGCCGAGTGCGAAGATACCCGTTTGCACAACCGGCCAAACAAAGTACATGATGACGCCGGTCACCGTGCCGAAAATCATACAAACAATCGGGACAAAGCGCGTGCCGCCAAAGAACGAGAACGCGGGCGGGAGTTGCATTTTATAAAAGCGGTTGCAAAGTTCCGCCGCCACGAGACCCGTGACGATACCCGCGAAAACGCCCATCTGCAAAGTGACGATACCGAGAACCGAAGTTATCGCGCCTTCCTTGACACTGGGGTCAATGGAGCCGTCGGCGTGAATCGAGCCGTCGAGACCCAAGAAGACGTGAATCGTCGTCAGAAGAACAAGATAGAAAATTGCTGCGCCAAGAACTGCGATACCTTTTTCCTTCTTCGCCATGCCGAGCGCGACAGCTAAGGCGAATATCAGCGGCAAGTTACCAAAGATTGCGCCACCGACGTTGGAAAGAATAACCATAAAACTGAAAATCGGGCTACCGGGATGAAGAGTTGCTTCCAAGCCATAAGCCGCGATTGTCGTCGGGTTCGAGAACGATGCGCCGATACCCAACAAGACGCCCGCGAACGGCAATACGGCAATCGGCAGGAACAACGACTTACCGATTTGTTGCGCTACGGCAAATGCCGAACTTCCTCCTTCACTCATTTTAAAACCTCCTTACCTTTTAACAAAAAATCTTCCGAGCGAAAAATATCCTCCTTCCCCACTTATTTTTATTTTTTTATCTGGAGCCAAGACCCACCCTGCTCCTCTTGCAAAAGGAGGATGACCCGTAATGAGCCTCCTCCTCTTGCAAAAATATTTTCGACAATTATAAACGACGACTTCAACTTTTGCAACGGTAGTAAAAATTTTTTCCGACCTTTTTAACATCATAAAGATTTGGAAAGGCGGCGACAAATTTACTCAACGTGCTGTGCCCCGAACCTTTTATGCTGAGCTTTTCATTGTGAATTATTTGTCCCGCGCGAGTTAAATCTGTGAAACCCGCCGAATCATTTAAATCCTTGTAAGATTTTGCTGTCGCTTGCAAGACTGCATGAATCGGTTGCAGGTCTCGCCTTTCCGGATTTTTTTGAATGTCTTTCAAACAGCAGTAAGAAATCGTCGCGCCCGCGCCCTGAACCTTGTAAAGATTAGGAAACGCGGAAAGGAATTTGCTCAACGTGCTGTAGCCCAAATCTTTAACGTTGAGATTTTTTTTACCGATAGCGTCGCCCGCCCAACTCAAGGTGACAAAGCCTTTGTCGTCGGCATGAAGTTTCGCCGTCTCGCGCAAAACGTCATGAATCAGTTGCAATTTATCATCAGCAACTTTCTGCGCGGCGACTCGGCAACGATAAAAAACTTCATTGTTATTGCGACAAGTCATCTCGTACAAGTCGGGAGCTTTGGCAATGAAGTCGCGCAACTGATTGTAGCTCAGAGCTTTTATCGCGCTGTCGATTTTTTTATTGCTAATGATAAAATCACACACCCACCACAGATTGACAAAGCCGTCGTTCGCCGCATAAACAGCCGACGCCTCGCGAAAAACGTCATGAAGTTTATCGTTAGAAAAATTTTTCGGTTCGCTCGACAGGCAACGATAACGGACGATATTCGCCTGCTTTTGCACTTCGTAGAGTTTCGGAAAAGCCTCAATGAAAATTTGCAACGTGCTGTAGCCCAAATCTTTAACGTTGAAGTCGAGATTTTTACTTTTAATCTCCATGCCCGCGCAGTTCAAAAGCGCAAAGCCCGAATCGTCGCCGTGAAGTCTCGCCGCCTCGTGCAAGATATCATGAATCGCTTGGACTTTTTTGTCGTTATCGTTTTGAAGTTGCCGCTCGCTAATCGAGATAACTTTTGGACTCGTGACGGGCGGGATTTTTTCTTCGGCGAACAGATTGAGTTGCACGGAAGGATTTTTATCGGGCGCGTGAATTTTTTTCTTAGGCTCGTCGGGAACTTCGACTTTGGCGGGCGCGTCGAGGTCAATAAATTCATCGCAAGCCATGCGAAAAGAATTGGAGGCGTGAGCGTTGCCCATACCGATAACTTTCATGCCGCCTTCGCGAAGACGAATCGCAAGGGGCGTGAAGTCGCTGTCGTTGGAAACGAGCGCGAAAATTTCAGTCTTACCGCCGTAGAGCACGTCCATTGCGTCAATCGTCAAGGACATATCGGTTGCGTTCTTGCCCGCCGCGTAATCAGGCTGTTGAACCGCGCGAAGGGAAAAATTCAGAATGCACTCGTTCCAACCGTGCAGAGAGGCTTTTCCCCAGTTGCCGTAAATTCTGCGGATAAAAATTTCGCCGCGCCGCTCCAGAGTCTCAATAATCTGCTTGCCGAACTTGGCGGAGATGTTATCAGCGTCAATGAAGAGCGCGATTTTTTTAGACGACATGTTGAAACCTCAGTAACACTCAATCGCACGAATCGCACCGAATTGAATCAAATCGCTCGCGGCGACGGGATCTCCCTCCGTTATCGCAAGCTCAATCTTCGGAAGGTCGTCCGCTTGAATTTGAATTCGTTCCGCGCCGTACTCTTCCTTAATTTTTTTCCAGAGATTCTTGCGCGAAGTCTTGGTGTCTTTGTAAACCGCGCGGTTGTAGAAAATATTCATGGACGATTCGTTTTTGGCGGCGTCGCAGTTGAAGAAGATAAACGCCTTGCCGGGTTTAGCCATAAAATAAAACTTCCTTTCATAAATTTTAAAGCACGCGTCGATTATAGCCAATTTCGCGCGTCTTCGCAACGAAAAATTTTTAGAATTGACAAAAGCCGTCGCGCGGCTAAAATTATTCCAAACACAACGAGAGGAGCAACCGCTTTGACTTCATACATAAAAACTGCGGCGATGATTACGCTGTGCATATTTATTCCGCCGCTCGGCTGGTTCGTCATGTATAAATACTCGACCTTCGACAAGAAAACCAATGTTATTCTCGCCGTCGCGTGCCTGGCGTTTTTTATCTACGCGAATATTTCTGCGGGCAACATGGAAAATATTTTGGGCGGCAAAGGTTTTGAACGGAATATGACGCCGCAAGAATTCCGCGAAAAATACAACGCCGCCGCGCAGAGACTCGCGCCGAATTTAAATCTGACGATTGACGAGCCGTTGACTGTTGACGGGAAAAATTTTACTCACGAGTTCTCGCCGAAGTTGAAGTTGGTCGGGACGCTTGACGGCGAGAATATTTCCGAGCTGAAGATTTTCACCGAGCCAACGAATCAAGACGAGTCCTTCCAAGTTATCAACGTTTTAGGCTTGCTGATTGCGACACTCAATCCCGAACTCGACGCGGAGGACAGGGGCGAAGTCATGCGCGATTTGCGAATGCTTAAAGAAGTTTCAACCGAAGGCACCTACGACTGGACGACCGAGCGCGGTTGGATAAAATATTCTGTTCACGCCGACAAGGGCAAAGTTACTTTCACCGCCGAGCTTTAACGGTCTAGTTTATTTTTTCATCTTGTCGAAGACGCGCTGACGATTATTTTTTGCAAATTTATTGTTCGGATCAAGCTCCAAAGCTTTATTATAATCGGCAAGTGCCTTTTCGTCTTCGCCTAAATTTCCGTAAACCCAACCGCGATTGTTGTAAGCATTGCTACCGTAATTCGGATTGAGTTCAATTAATCTGTTCCAATCAGTTAAGCCTTTTCATAATTTTTAAGCTCGCCATAAATCCAAGCTCTCCAAAAATAGGCATCTTGATAATTTGAGTCGATTGAAAGGGCTTGCGTGTAGTCTTCAAGAGCTTGAGAATAATTTTTCTGTTCTCTGTAACAATCGCCGCGATTTTTCGTTGCGTGCTTGTTGGTCGAATCCATTTCAAGAGCACGAGTAAAATCTGCAACGGCTTTGTCATATTCTTTTAAATTTT
>CAMYWI010000055.1 GCA_947302675.1 uncultured Selenomonadales bacterium
ATCTTCAACGCGCTACACTTCACGAGCTACGCCGATACCAAAGTCGTGATTCTTGGGCAAGACCCGTATCACGAGCCGGGACAGGCGCACGGCTTGAGCTTTTCGGTTTTGCCGAACGTGCCGCCGCCGCCGTCGCTTTTAAATATCTTCAAGGAACTGCGCGACGACTTGGGCTGTACTATTCCGAACAACGGTTGTTTAAAGTCTTGGGCGGAGCAGGGCGTCTTGCTTTTGAACACGGTCTTAACGGTCAGGGCGCACGCGGCGAATTCTCATCGCGGGCACGGCTGGGAAATTTTTACCGACAAAATTATTAGTCTGCTCAACGAACACGAACGCCCGCTTGCCTTTATCTTGTGGGGGCGACCTGCGCGGACTAAAAAAAATATGATAACGAACCCGCGCCATTTTATCGTTGAGTCGGCGCATCCCAGTCCGTTATCGGCGAGCGGCGGATTTTTCGGGAGCCGCCCATTTTCCCGCGTCAACAAATTTCTTGAGAGTGTCGGCGAGACGCCCATTGATTGGCAAATTCCCAACGTTTAGAAAGGAGCGGTTCACATGACTAAGAAAAATATTTCAATCGCGTTGCTCGTGCTGATGATTGTCTCGAATGTCTATCTGATTTGGCGCGTCAACTCGAACACAATGGCGATTGCCTCCTACGACGCGGGCATTTCACAGCGCACGGGCGTCGGAAGATTTGAGAGTTATTGGACAAAATATATCGGCGCGTCGAAAGATTCTTCAATGAGTTACGAGAGCCGCGCCGAAGCCGAATCCGACAGCACTCACGCAATTTTCGCGCTGTTCATTTTGGATATTATTTTTATCGGCGCGATTTTCAAGCTCAATCAAAAGCCAAAGCCAGTCGAAGTTCCGCTCACTCGCGAGGAGGAATGGGAAAGGGAACGTCGCCGCCGCCGTAGATGAGTTCCCGCCTTTGCTAAAGGGTGGAAACGCGGAACTGGCTGTCATGTTAGCGACTCGTCACTTCGATTTGGTTAATCATTAACTTTTATTTTTATTAACATACTTTTCTTTGTTGCGCCCAAAGAAAAGTATGCAAAAGAAAGGGCGTACGCCGCTTGAACATCCTGTTCAAACGCGGCTTTGTGGGGCGTCATCCATGACGCCCCCTCTGCGTCTCGACTACCCGTGATGTTTTTCATTCAAAGTCTCGGCAGTAGCGGCGAATCTCGTCAAGTTTTGAGTAAAGATTTTTGCCAGGACAAGCGGTGTCGTTTAAATCCCTGTGCCCGACGATAACGCCCGACTTCATAGGGTTGAGCTTGTACTTCTGACAAAGCCACGCCGTCAAAAGTTTCAGCGACTCCATTTGCTCGCGGTTGGGCTTGGCAACTTCAAAGTTCCCCGCGACGCAAATCCCGACAGAATTTTTATTATGTTGGTAGGCGTGCGCCCCAATCATTTGCGGACGCCGCCCCTGCTCAATCGTACCGTCCTTCCGAATCACATAATGATAGCCAATGCCCGCCCAGCCGTTTACTTCCTGGTGGAACTTGTGAATATCTTCGGCGGACGAATCTTTATCACCGTCGGGAAAGCCCGCGTGGTGTATCACGATAACTTCGGTCGCTGGACGCAACTCGTACTCGGTGAACTGCAAAAATAATTTTCTTATCGGCGGCTCCCACGTCTCCAAGACGTAGGCGGCGGCTTTTTCTTTGTTCAAAAATAAATTCGCCGTCGCCAAAGCCATTACTCGCAAAAATTTTCTCCTGTCCATATTTTTTCTCCTTGCAAATTTTTTTATCGCATTATACCAAAAGCCTTTTCCCTTGTCCCTAAGAAAAATTCCTGTTATAATCATGAAAAATTTTTCGGGAGTGATTGACAGATGATGAGGATACTGCTTGCCGAAGACGACAGCCGGCTTGGCAAATTGATTGAGTACATGCTCGTGCAGAATAAATTTAACGTCGAGTGGATAACCAACGGCGCGGACATTTTTGAATACGCAATGTACTCGGAATACGACATTTTGGTTTTGGATTGGATGATGCCGAACGTCAGCGGCTTGGACGCTTGCCGTCAACTGCGCGAGGCGGGCTACGAACGCGCGATTATCATGCTCACGGCGCGAGACACCGTCGAGGATAGAGTTATGGGACTCGACGCAGGCGCGGACGATTATCTGGTTAAGCCGTTCGAGTTCGATGAACTTTTGGCAAGGCTCCGCGCACTCGGCAGACGCTCCACGCAAAAAATTCAGCAGGAAGTTATCGAAATAGGCGAGTTCACGCTCAACCGCACGACGAAAGTTTTAATGTGCAAAGAACAGGTGATTCAGCTGTCGCCGCGCGAATTCCAAATCTTTGACCTGCTCGCGCAGAATCTTGGCGTCGTCGTGCCGCGCGACATTATCCTTGACCGCATTTGGGGGCTTGAGCGCGACATTACTTCCAACAACATTGATTCCTACATGAAAATCTTGCGCAAGAAACTCATGGACGTTGACGGCTCCATTGCAATTAAGACTGTGCGCGGCATCGGCTATCGTCTGGAGGCTTGAGCTGTGAAAATCGATTTGACTTACCCGCTGACTAAGGCTTGGCTCGAAAATTGGCGTCCGAATGCAAAGGACAAGGGCTTGATGTCGCTCGGTCACGTCGGCACGCATTTTGATATTAAGGGCAAAAATTTTCCGCTTGACTACAGCGAATGTCGCGGCGTGCTTTTCGACGTCAGCAACGTTTCAGAGCGCGATATTGAAGTTGCCGACGTTGACGCGGAAAAAATCTGCGCGGGCGATTTTGTTCTGATTCGCACCGGCACAAGCGAACGCTACGAATACGGCACCGACGATTACGCAACTTTTTTCCCGCAAATTTCTTGGGAGCTGATTAAACTTCTTGTCGCGAAGAATGTTCGGATTATCGGCGTCGACTCGCGCGGACTTCGTAAAGGCTCCGAACACCCCGAAGCCGATAAATTCTGCGCGGACAATGATGTTTTCGTCGTTGAAAATCTCGTGAACCTCGACAAAATTGTTGCGGCGGGCGTTGATACTTTCAAAGTTCACACTTACCCGTTGAACCTTGTCGGCTTTGACGGCATTCCCTGCCGAGTTATCGCGGAAGTTTAAGCGGAGGCTTTATGGAAATATTCGGGCGCAGTCGGCGGCGGCTCGCCATTGCCTACGCGCTTATCATGTGTCTTTTCATGGCGACAATAATTTTCGTCATGCACCAGGCAATGAATTGGTCAATGTTTTCCGAACAGGCGCAGGAACTTTCCGACGCGGCGCAAGGCGTGGCGGAGGCGCAAATTTTTTATCTGCAAAATCCCAATGCCGACGTCGACGAAAACCGCTACTATAAAAGCGTCAACGACCGCTTGTTCTTCTACATTTTCACGGCCGATAAGCAACTGATTCGATTTGAGCGCGCCTCCTATCGCATTGAGCCGTTTGTAAAGAATGTCATTGAGAATTGGAGCATTGAAGAAGGCAGCGTCGAAGTTTTCAGCCACTCGAACGAACTCGGACAGCTCACAACCGTTATGAGGACTTCAAAAAAGATCATCGCGGGCGAGGCAGTTCAAACGCTTTACGTCGGCAAAGATGTCACCGCGCTTTATTCGGGACTGCGCAAGGCGACTTATGCGCAAGTCGTGTTGGGCTTTATCGCGCTGTTAATCGCGTCGGCAATCGGCTACTACATGGCGGGCAAAGCGTTCCTGCCGCTCAAAGAGGCTTACGATAAGCAAAAGCAATTCGCAGCGGACGCAAGTCACGAACTCCGCACGCCGCTTGCCGTCTTAATGTCATCTGCTGAACTTTTGCTTGCCGACCCGTCGATACAAAATCCCTTCCTGCGCCAAGTGCTCGAAGACGTTAAGAGCGAAGTCAAGAAAATGACAAACCTCGTCAGCGAATTGCTCATGGTCGCGCGAAGTGACAACAACGCGCTCAAAGTCAAAATTCAGCGGCTCGACTTGTCGGAAATTCTTCAACAGGTCGTGCGCACAATGATTCCGATTGCGGAGAAGAAAAATATCCGGCTCATGGGCGAGAATTTTGTCAAGACGCTGATTAACGCCGACGAGCAGAAGATTAAACAGCTCGCGATAATTTTGGTCGACAACGCGATAAAGTACACGCCCGAAGGCGGCTCGGTGCTTGTCGAGTTGGAGAGCGTCGACGCAAAGCGCGTGTCGTTTTCGGTCATGGACAGCGGCATTGGCATTGCGGCGGAGGATTTGGATAAAGTCTTCGAGAGATTTTACCGCGTCGACAAGGCTCGCTCGCGCGAAATGGGCGGCAATGGCTTGGGCTTGGCGATTGCCTCCGAGATTGTCAAACTTCACGAGGGCAAAATTTCTGTGGCGTCAAAGCTCGGCGAGGGCACGAAGTTTACGGTTGAGCTTAAAGTTAATTTGAAGAAATGACGGGGATTTAAGATGAAAATTATCGTGGCGATTGACAGCTTGAAAGGCTCGCTGACGAGTTTGGAGGCGGGGGCGGCGGCTCGTGAAGGAATTTTATCGGCGTTGCCCGCCGCGCAGGTGAAAGTTTTTCCATTGGCTGACGGCGGCGAAGGCACTTGCTTTGCAATTACAAAGGCACTCGGCGGCGCGTTGAAGTCCGTCGAAGTGACTGGTCCGCTCGGCAAAAAAGTTACGGCGGAGTTCGGCGAAGTCTTGGAGAAAAAATTAGCCGTCATCGAAATGGCGAACGCGGCAGGACTTCCGCTCGTGCCGGAAAATCTGCGCAACCCGCTCAATACAACAACTTACGGCGTCGGCGAGCTGATAAGGATTGCGATTGCCGACGGTTGCCGCGACTTTGTCATTGGCATTGGCGGCAGTGCAACGAACGATTGCGGCTTGGGCATGTTGACCGCGCTCGGCTACAATTTCAACGCGGGGATATTTGGGCGCGACTTGGAAAAAATTTCTGCGATTGATGATTCAAGCGTCCTGCCCGCTCTGCGCGAGTGCAAGTTCAGAATTGCTTGCGACGTGACAAATCCTTTGACGGGCGCGAACGGTTGCTCGGCAGTTTACGCTCCGCAGAAGGGCGCGACGCCCGAAGTCGTCGAGAAAATGGACGGTTGGATTAAAAATTTCGGCGAACTCAGCGCGAAGTTCCTAAAGCTCGACAAAGAATCGGTTGCGGGCGACGGCGCGGCGGGCGGATTGGGCTTTGCGTTCAGAAGTTTTTTAAACGGCGAACTTGTTAAGGGCGTCGACTTGGTTTTGGACGCGCTCAATATTGCGGACGATTTGAAGACCGCCGACGTTTTGATAACGGGCGAGGGGCGGCTCGACTTTCAAACGGCGCAGGGAAAAGCTCCGTCGGGCGTCGCGAAGTTGGCAAAAAAAATTAACCCGAACATTATAACTGTCGGGCTTGGCGGAAGTGTCGCGGATATTTCTGACGACGCGGGGCTTGACGCCGCCTTTTGTATTTTGCGCGAGCCAATGACGCTCGCCGCCGCTATGAACAAATCTGTCGCCGCAAAAAATATTTCCGCGACCGCCGCGCAGATTATCAAGCTGATTGAGAGTATTCGCTGAAATTCAGTTGTTGACGATAAAATCCATTTCGGTCTTAAAAGTCTCGCCGACGGCAAGTTTGATAATGCCTTCCTTGTCCTTAAGCTCGCCGTTGAAGTCCACGTAGTCGGCATGACCCAGCCAAGGCTCAATGCAGACGAACGGCGCACCACCCTGCGCGGGCGTCCAAAGTCCCCAGTAGGGGAAATTTTTTGCGCGAACCGTGATTGACTTAGAACTTTTGCGCGAGCAAACGGAGATCTCATCGGATTTCAAGTCGTCGAAGATAAGAGCGTCGCCCTTGAAAATTTCGTAGTTCAAATTGAGTTCGGTACCGTCGAGCGTCGGAATTCTGTCGTGCGTTAAACCGTCCGCCGTGAGCACAAGCCGCGCAGATTTTTCCGGCTGATTGAATTTAAGATAGCAGTCCTCAAAAGTTTCGCCAAAGCAGAGCGGGCAACGCAACGCGGGATGTGCGCCAATCGAGAAATAAATTTCCTTGTTGTCGACGTTGGCAACTTTCCAGAAAACTTTGACCTCGTTGCCAGCAAGCTCGAAGGAAATTTCCAGGCGGAACTTGTAAGGATAGACCTTGAGCGTGGCGGCGTTGGATTCAAGCGCGAAATTTAAAGTATCGTCGGTTGCGTCGACCAGCCAAAAATCGCTCGTGCGGGCGAAACCGTGTTGACCAAGTTCAAAGGTTTGACCTTCGGTGCGATATTTGCCGTCGCGAACTTTGCCGACAATCGGGAAGAGTACCGGCGAAGAATATTTCCACCAAACCGGGTCGCTGTCGAAAAGATACTCCGTGCCGTCGGCGAGCGCGGTTATCGATTTAAGCTCCGCGCCGCGCCCCGCAACCGTGATTTTCAAGAGACTGTTCGCAAGAGTGTGCAACATGACTTTTCCTCCTCAGCAAATTTTTCTACGATTATAGTTTAAATGTTCGAGACGCACAAGAATTTTTTGACAGGCACGAGTTATTTTTTCTCCAACTCAAGCAAGCGGATTTTTTTATCAAGCCCGCCCGCGTAGCCCGTCAAGTTCCTGTTCGCGCCGATAACTCGATGGCAGGGAATTATTATCGAAATGGGATTGTGACCGACCGCGCCGCCGACTGCCCGTGCAGAAGTTTTTAATCTTGTGGCAATTTCTCCGTAAGTCAGTTTCTGCCCAAAAGGAGTTTGCAATAAAATTTCCCAAACCGATTTTCTGAACGGTGTCGCGAGCATTTCAAGCGGCGGAGTAAAATTCGGGGCGTGTCCTTCAAAATAAGTGTCCAACCAAATTTTTGTTTGCTCAAAAATCGGCAACTGCTTTTCTTCGTGAACGGTATCGAGTACGTCGGCAAAATATTTCTGCCCGTCGAACCACAGCCCGATTAACTTTTCGCCATCGCTCGCCAATGTAATTTTTCCGAGCGGTGAATTATATTTTTGTGTATAATGCATGAACCGCCTCCTTTAAAAAATTTTTGGTCGCTGAAAGGACTGATGCATTTGCTTAAAGATTTTTTGCCGCCGCACATTTACCGAATCGACAGCCAGCCGAATTACTTTGACCCTGTGCGGAAAAAGTATGTGCTCGTGACGCCGCGCGAGACCGTGCGCCAGCGGGTGTTGCCGTTTTTGATTGAGGAATTGGAAGTGCCGCAGAAAATGATTCGCGTCGGGGAAAAGCTTTCTTTTTACGGCGTGAACTTTCGACACCGCGCCGACATTGTGATTGAGCGGTTTGACCGCGAGGAAAATATCTTGCGCCCGCTTGCCGTCGTCGAGTGTAAATCTGCCGAGAAACCGCCCGAAGAGTCGGCGTTCAATGAGACGTTCGACTACGCGGAAAAGCTCGGCTGTTCGTATTGCTTGCTCACCAACGGCGAGGAGTCGCACAGCTTTTATCTTGACGCGGAAAGTTATGTTGAGTTAGAAAATTTGCCGACTTATCGCGAGATGCTTAAAGGTAAGTTTTAAACAAATTTTTATTTTTTGTATTGAACATACTTTTCTTTGCTGCGCCCAAAGAAAAGTATGCAAAAGAAAGGG